>NZ_RZSN01000076.1:0-26109 GCF_003997315.1 Mesorhizobium sp. M1A.F.Ca.IN.020.04.1.1 | reverse complement strand
ATGGACGCCAGCGCATCCGCGCTTTGCCGGCAATGAAGTCCATCTCATCGCCTCGGCCGGCGTCTCGCTGGAAGCCGCGGCCGCCGCAGCGAAGCGGCAAGGCATCGAGGCCGTCATCCTGTCGGATTCGATCGAGGGCGAGGCGCGCGAGGTCGGCGGCGTGCATGCCGCGATAGCCCGCGAGGTGGCGACCCGTAACCGGCCTTTCGAGAAGCCGATGCTGATCCTGTCCGGCGGCGAGACGACGGTGACGCTGCGGGCAAAAGGCAAGGGCGGCCGCAATTCCGAATTCCTGCTTGCCTTCGCCATTGGCATCGATGGGGTCAGCGGCATCCATGCTTTGGCCGCGGACACCGACGGCATCGACGGCTCCGAGGACAATGCCGGCGCCTTCGCCGACGGCACGACCGTGGCGCGCATGCGTGCCGCAGGCGTCGATGCCAAGGCCATGCTTGCCGGCAACAATGCCTGGACCGCCTTCAACGCGGTCGGCGATCTGTTCGTGCCCGGTCCAACCGGGACCAACGTCAATGATCTAAGGGCGATACTCGTCCGGTAGCGCAATAAACGCTGAAGTCGTCATTCCAGGGCGAAGCAGGAGCGAAGCTCCGTCGCGGAGACCCTGGAATCCATTACGTGACCTCGGGCATGGAATGCAGCGGAGCAGAATTGTGCATCGTTGCGACGCCTGCAGGTAACGGAATGATCCTCGGGTCTGCGCGCGCGTCGCTCCGCTCCTTGCTTCGCCCGTGGATGACGAGGCGACGGGCATCTCGCCCAATTCTCCCCAGTCGCACGACTCGTACAACAGCATCCGTCCGCGCAAGGTCCCGTTCAGGCGCGCAGATCGGTCAAGCAGCCATCAGCTGCTTCACCTTCCTCATATCGGTGAGAAACCGCTCCTTCTCGGCCTCCTTGTCCTCGTGCTCGCGGATGCGCAGGATGAAGGAGGGATGGATGGTGACAAAGACCCGCAAGCCGTCCTCGCGCTGGATCACGTCGCCGCGCATCCTGGTGATCGGCACCGCCTTGCCGAGCAGCGACTGCGCCGCTGTCGCGCCGAGCGCCACCGCAAGATTTGGCTTGATGAGGTCGAGTTCCTTGTCGAGCCACCAGCGGCAGGCACGAATTTCGCCGGCATTGGGCTTTGAATGTATCCGCCTCTTGCCGCGCGGCTCGAACTTGAAATGCTTCACCGCATTGGTCACATACACTTTGCGGCGGTCGATCTCGGCCTGGTCCAAAATGCTGTCGAACACCTTGCCCGCGGGCCCGACGAACGGCTTGCCGGCAAGGTCCTCTTGGTCGCCGGGCTGCTCTCCGACAAACACCACGTCGGCATTCTCCGGTCCCTCGCCGAACACGGTTTGCGTGGCATCGCGCCAGAGCGGGCAACGCCGGCAACCGCTCGCCTCTTCGCGTAATGCCGGAATATCCGTACTTTCGGGCTCCACCACATCCGCCGGCTCCGGCGAAGGCCAGTTTTTTGCCTTCACTTTGGCGTGGTGCGGCGCTGGGGAGGTTGGCATCCGGGCGATCATGGCTGTCGCGGCTCTGTCCGCTCCTGCTATCAGGTCTGGAATGAGCGAGGCCTCGGGAAGGTTCCGCCAATATTTCTTCGGCATCTCCTTCTGCATCGCCTTCACCGTGAGGCGGGCCGGGTTGAAGATATTCTCGAAATAGGTCCGCCACAGCGTCTCGGCGTCGTCTTCCGCCGGCGCGTCGCGCTTGTCGGCGCCTGGGCCGATCGCCAGCCGCTCGCCGTCCCACTCGGCCGAGGCGCGCGGCGTGAGAATCGTCCAGCGCATGCCGGCGAAGCGGCGCACAAAGAAATCGGCATTGCGCTCGACGATGAAATGATCGGGCTCGAACCAGGCGACATAACGTTCCTCCGCGCCGTCGCCGATCTTCCGGAAGCGCACGAAGGCGCGCATCTTGTGGATGTCGCGCCGAACCGCCTTTTCCATGGACTCGAGCCTGCGGATATCCGGGTCGGAAGCGATCGACAGCAGCTTCGGGTCGACGCGCAACCGCCAGAGCAACCGATAGAGGAAGTTGAAACGCTCGGGGACCGAATGGCAGATGACCGTCTCTGCACGTTCGATGAACTCGCGCGGGACGACAAGCCGCGCATCCTGTCGGCAAGCCGGCAAATCGTTGCCGCGATCATCATCGTCGTGGCCAACCTGCCAAGCCACCTCTTCCGGCGGAATATCATTCGTGGCCAGCCGGCGCGCCGCATCGCGCCAACCGGCGAAATCGGTCTCGCTCTCGAGACGGGCGAGATGAGATGCGAGGCTGAGCTGGGTCCGTGCCATGGTCAAAACAGCGAAAGCTGCTCGCAAGATCGGGTGATGATCTGGCGCAAGCCCGACTTGTCGGTGAGCGCGCCTGGTGACCAGCCTTCCGCAGTGATGAAGGGGCGTACCTTGGCGACCGATTGGCAGAGCCGTCCGACATCTTCGAGACGCAGCCGGCGATGGCGGCGCGTCTGCAGAATCCTGTCGACCACCTTGGTGCCCAACCCCGGCACACGCAGCAGCGCCTCCCGATCGGCGCGATTGACGTCGACCGGGAACCGGCCGCGGTTGCGCAGCGCCCAGGCAAGTTTGGGATCGATGGCAAGGTCGAGCATGCCGTCATTGCTGCCGGCCAGGATTTCAGGCTGCGAGAAGCCGTAGAAGCGCATCAGCCAGTCCGCCTGGTAAAGCCGGTGCTCGCGCATCAAGGGCGGCTTCTGCAACGGCAGCGCCGCAGACGAATCCGGGATCGGACTGAAGGCGGAATAATAGACGCGGCGCAGATGATAGCTGCCATAAAGCCGGGCGCTGGCGCGCAGGATGCCGTCGTCGGACGTTTTGTCGGCGCCGACAATCATCTGCGTCGACTGGCCGCCCGGCGCAAAGCGCTCGCGTTTGCGGCTCTGCAACGTTGGTTCGGCCTTCTCTTCGATCTTGCAGCGCAGCTTGGCCATGGAAAGCCGGATCGTTTCCGGCTTCTTTTCCGGGGCCAGCTTCTTCACCCCTTCGTCGGTCGGCAGCTCGACATTGATCGACAGGCGATCGGCATAACGGCCTGCTTTTTCGATCAGTTCGGCTGACGCTTCGGGAATGGTCTTGAGGTGAATATAGCCGCCGAATTTCTCCTCGATCCTGAGCCGTCGCGCCACCTCGACCATCTCGCCCATCGTCTCGTCCGGCGAGCGGATGACGCCGGAGGACAGGAACAGACCCTCGATGTAGTTGCGGCGATAAAAATCCATGGTGAGCCGCACCACCTCGTCGACGCTGAAGCGGGTTCGCCGCACATTCGAGGAGGACCGGTTGATGCAATAGCTGCAGTCGTAAATGCAGAAATTGGTGAGCAGGATCTTCAGCAGCGAAATGCAGCGCCCGTCCGGCGCATAGGAATGGCAGATGCCCGAGCCCTCGGTCGAACCGATGCCGCCTGTTTTCAGCGAATCGCGTTTCGCCGAACCGGACGATGCGCAGGAGGCGTCGTATTTGGCGGCGTCGGACAGGATCGCCAGTTTCTCGCGGACGGAAATCACAGCCATGCGTTCATGATATGTTCCAGAAAGTCGCCTGGCTATAACTTTTGAGTGTCGCGGCGAAACGTGATCACTCCGTCTGCGAGGCCAAGTCCTCAGACCTCGTGGAGGTAGAGGTGGTAGTCGAGTTCGCTGACGGTGCGTGCGACGCGCAGATATTCCGCCTGCTTGATCGCCACGAAGGTCCGGTGCAGGTCGGGACCGAGCGCCGATTTCAGGAATTCGGAGCCACGTGCCGCCTCGATCGCGGCGCGCCAATCGGTCGGCATGGTGGAGGCTTCCGTTGTCTGCTCGTAACCGTTGCCGGTCGTTTCCGGTCCGGGGTCAAGGGCCTCGTCGAGGCCCTTGACGATGCCCGCCAGCACCGTCGCCGCCACAAGATAAGGGTTGGCGTCGACGCCGGACGGCCGGTGCTCGATACGCCGGTTCATCGCATCGCCCGCCGGCACGCGCAACGCCACGGAGCGGTTGTTGACGCCCCAGGTCGGCGCCACCGGCGCATAGGATTGCGCCACGAAACGCCGCCATGAATTGGCATGCGGCGCAAACACCAGCATCGATTCCGCCATGGTGTGGATCAGGCCGCCAAGCGCGTTGAGCAGGCTTGGCGACCATTTCTCGCCGGCAGCTTCGGTGAAGACGTTGCGGCCGGCATCGTCCTGCAGCGAGACGTGGAAATGCATGCCCGAACCGGCATAGGCCTCGATCGGCTTGGCCATGAAGCAGGCGGTGACGCCGTGCCGGCGCGCCTGCGCCCTCACCAGCCGCTTCAGCATGACCAGGTCGTCGGCCGCCCGCATCACGTCCTTGCGGTAGTTGAGCGTCAGCTCGTACTGTCCGGGCGCATATTCGGAAATCACCGTCTCGGCCGGAATGCCTTGCGCCCTGGCGGCGGCGTAGATGTCGGAAAACAGCGGCTCCATGCCGTGCAGGTGGTCGACTGAATAGACTTCCGTTTTGCCCGAGCGGCGCCCGTCGAGCACCGCGCGCGCCGCCTGCACCTTGCCGTCGGCATCGCGCTCATTGGCAAGCAGAAAAAATTCCAGTTCGAAGGCGCCGGCCGGATGCAGGCCGCGCGCCGCCAGGATCCCGACTTGCCTTGCCAGCACCAGCCGCGGATCGGAGGTCATCGGCTGGCCGTCGAGACGATACATCGCCATCAGCACCTGGCCGCGCGGCGGCTTGGTGCCGTGCAGCGGCACCAGCGTGCCTGGAACCGGCCATGCCCTGAGGTCGCCGTCGCCGGTGTCCCAGATCAGCCCGGTCTCGTGAACATCCTCACCGGTGATGTCGAGGCCGAGGATCGAGATCGGCATATGCCTTCCGCCCTCGAAAATGCTCATCAGCTCGTGCCGGCGCACGATCTTGCCGCGGCCGATGCCGTTGGCGTCGGTGAGCACGATGTCGAAGGCCTCGATGTCGGGATGGGCGGCGAGAAACGCTTTCGCCTCGGCCGGCGTCGAGCCCGAAGGGGAGGTCGCAACTGTGCTCGGATTGTCCATAGCCGCTTGTCTCATGCCGTAAGCCTGGCGGCAACCGCGGCGAAAGCCGCGATCAGGCGGCTTACCTGCGCCGCGGTCGTCGCCGGCGAGATCAGCATCATATTGTGGAACGGCGCGATCAGCACGCCGCGATTGACCAGCGCGACATGGACGGCGGCTTCGAGTTCCGGCGCATGTGCCTTCTCCGCCTCGCCGCCGTTCTTGAGCGGCCCGGGCGCGCAGATGAACTCGACGCGGGCGCCGACGCGCGCGACATGCCAAGGCAGCTTGTTTCGCTCGATGACGGCGGAGAGCCCCGCGTCGAGGCGGCGCGCCAGCCGGTCCATATGCGCATAGGCTTCCTCGGTCATTACCTCTTCGAGCGTCGCCCGCATCGCCGCGAATTGCAGCGGGTTGGCCGACAGCGTGGTGCCCATGCCGGAATAGCCGGGCTCCTTGCTGCGATTGTAAGCGCCGTAGCGCGTCGCGATCTCCTCGCTCATGCCCCAGATGCTGGCCGGCACGCCTCCGGCCACCGGCTTGCCGAGCACAAACAGGTCCGGCTCCAGCCCGTGCCGTCGCGTGTAACCGCCGGGCCCGGTTGAAATGGTGTGCGTCTCGTCGATCAAAAGCAGCGTGCCGGCGGCCCGGGTGAGGCGCCGCAGCGCGTCGTGGAAGTCGGGTTCCGGCAGCACCATGCAGGAATTGGTCAGCACCGGTTCGGTGATCACGCAGGCGATATCGCGGTCGCCAAGTGCCGCTTCCAATGCTGCAATATCGTTGAATTCGATAACCTTGGTTGCCCGTGTGAGATCGCGGAACTCGCCTGCCAGCCCAGGCCGGTTGACCGGCTTGCCGTCGATCAGTCGCACCATCGTCTCGTCGACCGAGCCGTGATAGCAGCCGTTGAAGACCAGGATCTTTTCGCGCCCCGTCACCGCGCGGGCGACCCGCAAGGCGAAGCGGTTGGCATCGGTGGCGGTGGTGGCGATCTGCCAGTACGGCAGGCGGAAGCGCTGCTGCAAGAGCGGACCGATCGCCAGCGCATCCTCGCTGGGCAGCATATAGGTCAAGCCGCGTGCTGCTTGCCGGCGGATGGCGCGGGCGACCGCTGGCGGCGAATGGCCGAGCATCGAGCCGGTGTCGCCCAGGCAGAAATCGTCGAGCTTGTTGCCGTCGACATCGGTAATCGTGGCACCCTTGGCGCTGTCGACCAGGATCGCAAATGGCGTCGGCCAGTCGGTCATCCAATGCATCGGCACGCCGCCGAGGAAGCCGGCCATGCCGTTGCCAACCTTGGCCTCGGACTTCGGCCGCGCCTTGCGGAAGGCGGCTGCCTCGGCCTCGCGCAGCTCGGCTATGCGGGCGGCGGCGATGCCGCCGATGGAAGTCCGGTCGATTGAATGCATGAAGCCCCTCTTTCTCGCGCGGCACTCTGCCAACCGGTCGGCAAAACCGCAATTGGCCGCGCAGGGGGCGGGCGTTGGCTCAGACAGTAGGGATTAAGGGATTAAGGAAGTAGGGGAGTAGGGCATTGGGAAGACAGCGGAGGAAGGCTCTCCTTCCCTATTCCCTTGCCGCCCTATTCCCCTAATCCCTTACGCAGTAATGTCGATCACGCCGCAATCGCCGGCCGCGCTGCCGAAGACGATGCGGCGCTCTTCCTTGTCCCACATCATCGAGGTGATGGCGCCTTTGCCGGGACGACGCAGGAGCACTTCCTTGGCGTCGGCGAAGCGGGCCGCGATCACCATGCCGTCCTCATAGCCGATCGCGGTGACCTCCTGGCTGGGATGGCAGGCAACGCAGGTCACCATGGTGTTGCCGCGCGTGCCGAGCTCCAGCGGCGCCTTGCCCATCGGCCCGTCCTTGCTGGCGAAAGGCCACACGATCGCCGCCGGCGCGCCGGAGCTCGCCAGCCATTTGCCCTTCGCGCTCCAGGACAGGCTTTTGACCTTGCCCGGATAGCCGCTCATGCGCATGTGCTTGCCGTCCGCCAGCTTCCAGCCATGCAACGCGTTTTCCTGCATGGTGGTAATCAGGAAAGCGCTGTCCGGCGAAAAGCTGATCCCGGTATGGGCGCCGGCCCATTCCAGATCGACCGGCTTGCCCTCCGCCGCCGGGAAATGCAGCGTCGCGCCATTGTAGCGGGCAACGCCGAAGCGCATGCCCTTGGGCGAGAAGGCGAGCCCTTCCACCCAGCGCGGATGCGCGAATTCCTTGATCTTGCCGTCGGCGAAACGGACGAACGCCGTCTTGCCCGAGGCATAGGCGACCGCACCCTGAGGGCCCGCCGCAACGCTGGTGATCCATTTTCTGCCGGCGCTGGCAAGTTCGCTCGCCTCGCCGCCGGCCTTGACCGCAAACACCTTGCCGTCCTCGCCGCCGGTGATCAGGCGGTCGTTCGCCGCATCGTGGAAGGCGGCGAGCAGCCCGTCATTCGCCTGTACGGTCTTGTGCCCATGGTCGAGCCGATGGATCGCGCCGTCGGCCAAAGCGAAATGCGGCACATCGTTGAGGAAGACGGCGGCGACGCAATGGCCTTCGAGATCAAGCGGGGCGACTGTCGGCATGGGGATGATCCATTCGATTTCACCAGCCGGCGCGGCTAGGTGTGACTCCCCCTTCTCCCCTTGTGGGAGAAGGTGGATTGGCGCGTAGCGCCAAGACGGTTGAGGGGTGTTCGACGGAGTGCCGTCATCGCCAAGCTGGAACACCCCTCATCCGACCGAGCTTCGCTCGGCCACCTTCTCCCACAAGGGGAGAAGGAAAGTAGGGGCAGCGCTAACGCCTGAAAGTCCGGAAATCAAGCCGCCTGGCAAGCTTCAAAACTCTTCCTGAGGCGCTCGGCGTCGAGATCGCGGCCGATGAAGACCAGCCGGCTTTCATGCTTCTCGCCGTCCTTCCAGGCGCGCTGGTGGTCGCCTTCGAGGATCATGTGCACGCCTTGCAGCACATAGCGGTCCTCGTCGCCCTTCAGCGCGATGATGCCCTTAAGCCTGAGGATGTTCGGCCCTTCCATCTGGGTCACCTTCTCGATCCATGGGAAGAACTTCTTCGGATCCATCTCGCCGCCGCGCAGCGAGACCGACTTCACCGTGACATCGTGGATGTCGGAAGGATGGTCGTGATGATGGTGATCGTGCCCGTCGTGGTGATGGTGGTGGTCGTGATCGCAATCCGGGCCGCATTCATGGTCGTGATCGTGCGCCTCGAGGAAATGCGGATCGTTCTCCAGCGCGCGTGACAGGTCGAAGGCGCCGCGGTCGAGCACTTCGCCGAGCGCCACACCGGCGCGCTGGGTGCGATGGATCCTGGCCGCCGGGTTGATGGCGCGGATCGTCGCCTCGACCTTTTCGAGCTCTTCGGGAGTGACGAGATCGGTCTTGTTCAGCACCACCACATCGGCGAAGGCGATCTGGTCCTCGGCCTCCTTCGAGTCCTTCAGGCGCAGCGGCAGGTGCTTGGCGTCAACCAGCGCCACCACCGCGTCGAGCTTGGTTTTGGAGCGCACATCGTCGTCCATGAAGAAGGTCTGCGCCACCGGCACCGGGTCGGCCAGGCCAGTGGTCTCGACCACGATGGCATCGAAACGGCCGGGCCGCCGCATCAGGCCCTCGACGACGCGGATCAGGTCGCCGCGCACCGTGCAGCACACGCAGCCATTGTTCATCTCATAGATTTCCTCGTCGGATTCGACGATCAGATCGTTGTCGATGCCGATCTCGCCGAACTCGTTGACGATGACCGCGTAACGCTTGCCGTGGTTCTCCGACAGGATGCGGTTGAGCAGCGTCGTCTTGCCCGCGCCGAGATAGCCGGTGAGAACGGTTACGGGGATCTGCGTCTGTGCATCGCTCATGGCCTGCCTCGAAAAATCTGTGCCTCGAAGGATTTGTCGGCCTCATATAGGATGCGAGCCGCGCTTTTGCACGTGCCAAACCGATGGGCCAGCCGGTCCCGACCGGGGCAGCCGCAGTGGGTTAAAGGAACAGGGCAGCCGCACGGCATCAGAGCCTCCGGGATGTTCCGCTGTGAATGCCGGCGGGCCAAAAGTCGTTTGTCATCTAACTGAAATAAACATCTGGCATCACCTGCGCGGGCACCGCAATGCTTGCCGGCAAAGTGTTTGCAGGCCGGACTCGTTAAATCGTCATTTGCCAGCCGCCGGACAGCCTCTATGCTGCCCGCGCCGGTTCGGCCGAAGAGGGAATGACCATGGCCAAGGCGGACAGAACAGCGACTATGAGCCGGCTGCATTCGGCAGCGCGGCTGGCGCGCACGGCGCTTGCTGCGCGGCTTCTGGCACATGGCTTCTACGCCGGCCAGGACCAGATCATGCTGGCGCTCGACCGCGAAGACGGCCAGACACCCGGCAATCTCGCCGACAAGCTCGGCGTACGTCCGCCGACGATCACAAAAACCATCAACAGGCTGCAGGCGCAGGGTTTTCTCGAAAAGCGCGCCTCCAACGCCGATGCCCGCCAGGCCCATATCTTCCTTACCGGCTCCGGCCGCGAAACTATCCGCGCCATTGAGAAATCGGTCAAGAAGACCGAGAAGCAGGCGCTGAGGGGTCTCGACAAGAAAGACCAGAAGGCGCTCTTCAAGCTGCTCGCCCGCATCGAGGCCAACCTGTCGAACGAGGACCTGATCCTCATCGACGACGACGCCGAGCTGGATGATTAACGAGCGACGCGCAGCGTCGTCTCGAGCGACGCGCGAGCGCGATGCGCAGCATCGTCGCTTAGCCGCTGGGCGTTGGTGACCACGAGCGACGCGTAAGCGTCGTCTCGAGCGACCCAAGCGCGATGCACAGCATCGTCGCCTCAGGCACCACCAAGCATCGGCAGCTTAGCGGAAAGGGCGACGACGCTAAGCGTCGCGCACCAGCGTCGCCCAGCGTCCCGGGGTCAGCCCGAACGCCTTCTTGAAATGCCGGTTGAAATGGCTTTGGTCGCTGAAGCCGGCCGCAACAGCGGTCTCGGCAAGCGGCTCTCCCGCTTCGATCATGCGCCGCGCTCGCTGCAGCCGGCGCATCAACAGGAAGCGATGCGGGCTTGTCGAATAGGTCGCGCGGAAATGGCGCGACAGCGCGTAGCGGTCGAGGCCGGTAACCGCCTCCAGCTCGTCGGAACGCACCGGCCGTTCAGCGTTTTCTTCGAGATAGTCGCGGGCCAGCGCGGCAGCCCGCCACGCGATTTTTCCCGCTGATTTTGCCGGCTGTCCGGCATGGCGTTTCAATTGTTGCGCCAGCTGCGCGATGAAATCCGCCACGAACAGGTCGTCGAGCTTCTCGGTGAGCGGTGTTAGCGCCGACAGCAGCGTGCCGCGCAACTGAGGGTCACTCACCACAGCATCCTTAACGAAAGGGAGCGGCGAACCGTGGAGGCAATCGAGCAGCATCGACGGCTCGAGATAGAGAATCCTGTATCGTAGGCCGTGCTCAGTGCCGGCGCCGCCGTCATGCAGTTCGTCGGGATGCAGCACGATCACCTGGCCGGGCAGGCTGTGCCGAAGCGCGCCGCGATAGTGGAAGCGCTGCACGCCGTCGAGCGTCACGCCGATGGCGTAGGTGTCGTGGCGGTGCAGGTCGAAAGCATTGCCGTGGAAACGCGCCTCGATGCGCTCGAGGCCCGTGGCGCCGGGCGCCGAAACGATCCGGTCGTCCTCAGCGCACGAACGTTCAAGACCTCCCAGCGCCTCATTGCCTAGATCGTGCGCCATGGTCCCTGATCCACATCCCGGAGAAACATTTTTGGTGTTCGACACGAAATTTGCAATCGTGCTCAAGGAAGATCTCGCCGTCTGGCAGAAGCTCAACGTCACCGCTTTCCTGACCAGCGGCATCGTCGCGCAATCTCCTCAAATCATCGGCGAGCCCTATCGCGACCGCGCCGGCAATTTCTTCAATCCGCTCTCGATCCAGCCCGTTATCGTGCTGTCGGCGGACGGGTCGACGCTTGCCGCGATCCACCGCCGGGCCCTGGAGCGCGGCGTGACGACATCGGCCTATGTCGAGGAGATGTTCTCCACCGGCCATGACCTGGCCAACCGCGCCGTCTTCGCCGAATTCGCGCCGGACGACGCCAAGATCGTCGGCATCGCGCTGCGCGCCGAAAAGAAGCTGGTCGACAAGGTTACCAAGGGCGCCTGCATGCATGCTTGACCCTCGGGGAGGATGCTCTTGGTGGCTGATTGACCATTCGTCCGGACGACGTCGCGCACGTTCGAGATTGGCCGCGACCTCCTTGTTTCGTCAGCCTGGGCTGCGCGCGTCGCTTCGCTCCTTGCTCCGCTCGGGCGGACGAGCAAGGAACGTTCTGGTGACCGCCAAGGCACTGCGCTCTAAGCCTGTCGGCACGTCTTGTTGGGCCAGTCGCTTTTGGCTTGCCGGCCGGCGGCGATTGCCGCAAAAGGACGGCGTCTACCTCTCCTCCGGCCCGATTTTGAGCGTTCCCAAAAATCACGACGACAGCGCGACGCCGCCCGCGGCGATGCTGTTGATGCTCTCTGCGTCTATGTCTGCTTCACCTTTCTCGACACCTCAAGCAAATATCTAGTGCTCGCCGGCGTCTCGGCGCCGATCGTCGCCTGGGCTCGCTTCGTCGTGCATGTCCTGCTTGTCGGCGTTTTCCTGCGCGGCTGGCGCGAGCCGTCGCGCTTCCGCGCCAACAACCTGCCGGCGCACATCCTGCGCGGATGCCTGCTTTTCGGCTCGACCATGTTCAACATCCTGGCGCTCAGGACGCTGCAGCTCGCCGAGACCACCTCGATCTATTTCTTCGGCCCGATGGTGATCACCGCATTGGCCGGCCCGCTGCTCGGCGAATGGGCGGGCTGGCGGCGCTGGCTGGCGATCCTCACCGGCTTCGTCGGCGTCCTCATCATCACCCGGCCCGGCGTCGGCGTGTTCGGCATGGGCCATCTCTTCGCGCTGGGCTCGATGCTGTCGAATTCTTTTTACGTCATCATGACCCGGCGCATGTCGTCGACGGAGACATCCGAGAGCCTGATCCTGTTCTCGGCGCTGGCGCCGGCGGTGCTGCTCCTGCCCATGCTGCCCTTCTCATTGTCCCTGCCGCAGGACGGCTGGCACTGGGTGATCCTTTTGATGCTCGGCGTCTTCGGCGCCGGCGGCCATTGGCTCCTGGTCCAGGCCTATCGCCTGGCGACGACGACGGCGCTCGCGCCTTACCCCTATTCGCAGATGGTTTGGATGATCATCTCCGGCTGGCTGATCTTCCACCAGTTTCCCGACCGCTGGACCCTGCTCGGGGCGGCCATCATCGTCGCCAGCGGCCTCTACATCATCCACCGCGAGCACAGGCTTCGCCTGCGCAATTCCGCTTCCTTGGACACGGAAGCCGAGAGCTTGGCAAAAAAACTTTGATTTGCCCTCGATCGATGGCATAAGCCCCATTTAAACAGTTTAAAGGCCCGGGGACCAAGGCTGGCACAGAAGATCAAGCTATCGACGATCGCGGATGCGCTTGGCGTGTCCACGGCAACGGTTTCGCTGGCACTGCGCGACAGCCCGCTGGTCGCGGGGTCGACGCGCGAGCGCATCAAGGAGCACGCGCGCGCCATCGGCTATATCTACAACCGACGGGCCGCGTCGCTCCGCACTTCGCGCTCCGGCATTGTCGGCGTCGTCGTGCACGACATCATGAACCCGTTCTTTGCCGAGATCCTGCGCTCGATCGAAAGCGAGCTCGACCGCAGCCGCCAGACCTTCATCCTGTCCAACCATTATGACCAGCTGGAAAAGCAGCGCACCTTCATCGACACGCTGCTGCAGCTCGGCGCCGACGGGGTCATCATGTCGCCGGCCATAGGCACGCCGGCCGAGGACATCATCATGGCCGAGGAAAACGGCCTCCCGGCGGTGCTGATCGCGCGCACCGTTACCGGCGCCGACGTGCCGGTCTTCCGCGGCGACGATGCCTATGGCACGGCACTCGCGACCAACCATCTCATCTCGCTCGGCCACAAACGCATCGCCATGATCGGCGGCACGGACCAGACCTCGACCGGCCGCGACCGCTACCAGGGCTACGTCAACGCCATGGAAGCGGCCGGGCTGGAGGTGAAGCCGTCCTGGCGCATTCCTGGACCGCGCACCAAGCAGGCCGGTTTCGAGGCTGCAGGACAGTTCTTGGCGCTGAAGGACAAGCCGACCGCCGCCTGCTGCTGGAATGATCTGGTTGCGATCGGACTGATGAACGGCATCGCGCGCGCCGGTCTGGTGCCGGGCGTCGATATCTCCGTCACTGGTTACGACGACCTGGAGGAGGCTGCGATAGCAACGCCGGCCTTGACCACGGTCTGGAATGGCCAGCGCGAGGTCGGCCGCCGCGCCGCCAGCGCGCTGCTCGACAAGCTGAACGGGCAGGCCGTGCGGCCGTCGCAGGAATTGATCAAGCCGGAGCTGCACGTGCGCCAGTCCACCGGCAAGCCGGTGGAGCGTCAATGACAAATACAGCAGCGAAGTCGCCGGTCGCCATCCTGGTGCCGGGCCGTTTCAACGACCATGCCATCGGCCGGATCGACAAGGCGTTCAAGCGCGTGCGGATCGAGCGCGCCGATCCGTCGCTCGTCACCGGCGAGATGCGCGAGAGCGTGCGCGGCATCGCCTCCTTCGGCGGCATCAGCGCGGCCATGATCGACGCGCTGCCCAATCTCGAGATCATCGCCAATTTCGGCGTCGGCTATGACTCCGTCGACGCTCGTCACGCGGCCGCCCGCGGCGTCATGGTCACCAACACGCCCAACGTGCTGACCGAGGAGGTCGCCGACACCACCATCGGCCTGTTGATCAACACGGTGCGCGAAATGTACGCCGCCGAGAAATGGCTGCGCGACGGCGACTGGGTGAAGAAGGGCGACTATCGCCTGAGCCGGCTCACCTTGCGCGGCCGCCGCGTCGGCATCTTCGGCATGGGCCGCATCGGCCTTGCCGTCGCCCGTCGACTCGAGGCGTTCGGCCTGCCGATCGCCTATCACAACCGCCGCAAGGTCGATGGCCTGTCCTATGAATACCATGCGACGCTGAAGGGCCTGGCCGAAGCGGTCGACACGCTGATTTGTATCGCGCCGGGCGGGGCCGCGACGGAGAAAGCCATCAACGCGGCGGTCCTGGCGGCGCTCGGTCCCGACGGCGTCTTCGTCAATATCGGCCGCGGCAGCACGGTTGATGAGGCGGCTCTGGCTGCAGCACTCTCCAATGGCACCATCGCTGCCGCCGGGCTCGATGTCTTTGCCGACGAACCGAATGTGCCCAAAGCGCTGCTCGATGCGCCCAACACCTCCCTTCTGCCGCATGTCGGATCTGCGTCCGACCACACCCGCCGGGCCATGGCGGATCTGTGCGTCGACAATCTCATCTCCTGGTTCGGCGAGCACCGGCCGCTGACCCCGGTGCCGGAGACGATCAACGTCAAGCCACGCGCCTGAGCGGAAGGCCGGCCACATTTATTAACGCCTGCTTAACCATCATTCTGCATACTTCGTTATGCATGTTGTCCAAATCGGCGCGTGGTTTGGAGACCGGCATGGCACGGCAAGCCAGGATGTGGAGAGGCGGAGTGAAGCTGTTAGCCGGGTTGATTGCGTCAGTCGCCTTATACGGGGGCGTTCAGTCCCTGCACGACGGCAACGGCCAAAGCGCGGTCGAGCAAGCCGGCCTCTCCAACAGCTATCGGCTGATAGCCAATGGCGACGAAGCGGCCTGCGCAATCAAGCGCGGCGCGGAGGTCTCGGACGGCCTGTCGCTGCTGACAATTGCTCCGAACTGCAGCAAGCTGATGCCCGGCATCGAGCGTGTGAAATTCTGGCGCGAGCAGGCCGACGGCTCGGTCGCGTTCAGCGAGAACGGCATCGATCCGATCGTCACCTTCGGTGTTGCTGATGGCGACGGCTACGAATCCTATGCACCGGCCGCCCCGCTTTTGGCGCTGAACGCGACGACCAGCGACTGAGTTCGGCTATTCCGCCGCCGCGCGTGCACCGGCCTTCGCCGCCGCATGCAGGCGCACGGCATCGCCGAAGGCGCGGAAGATCTTTGCCGAGTTGCTGTCCGACTTCACCCAATATTCGGGGTGCCACTGGACGCCGACGGCGAAGGCGCGGGCCTCCTTGACCGAGACGGCCTCGATCGTGCCGTCGGTCGCCAAAGCCTCGACCTGCAGTTTCGATCCGAGCCGGTCGATCGCTTGGCGATGCAGCGAGTTGACCTTGATGTCGCCGGCGCCGAACACGCCGGCGAGGCAGGTTCCAGGCTTGATCGAAATCGTCTGGTGGATGCCGAAGCGCTCGTCCTGATTGTCGCTCACCGGCGCGCGGTGATCGAGCGAGCCTTCGCGCTCCTGGATCTCGGTGCCGAGCGTCCCGCCCAGCGCCACGTTGAGCTCCTGGATGCCGCGGCAGATGGCGAGCAGCGGCACGCCGCGCTCGATCGCCTTGCGGATCAGCGGCAGCGTGGTGGAGTCGCGCGCCGGGTCGTAGGGGCCGTTGGCCTCGCTGGGATCGCCGCCATAGAGCGAGGGATGCACATTGGATTTCGAACCCGTCACCATGACGCCGTCGACCGAGGACAGCAGCTCGTCGAAATCGAGCCGGTCGCCGAAGGACGGCACCAGGAGCGGGAACACGCCGGCGCCGGCGATCGCCGCCTCGATATATTGCTGGGGCGCGGCATGCCATGTGTAGTTGTCGAACTGGCGGACATCGGTTGAGACGGCAACGAGCGGCTGCTGCATTTTGGATACGGGTTCCATCGAGGGCTAACGAATTATTCTGCCTACAAAATAGGCGATCAGCCGGCACTTTGCCATGGCAAGTTTCGGTTCTCCGAATGGGCCAGGACGGTCGGCGTTAGACTATAGTTGCACGTTGCCCGCGGTGCTGGACTCGACATCTTGCCCGTGTATTGTTTCGCGCAGCCGATCAGGGCACCGCGGATGTCCGAATATCGGTCTGTTGGTTCTAAACGGGAGGAAAATGCATGGATCGTCGTTCGTTCATCCGTAAGGCCGGTGCATCCGGTGTTGGTGTCGCGGCAGCGGCCGCCGCGCTTGCCACGCCGGCGATAGCCCAGTCCAATCCGAAAGTGACCTGGCGGCTGGCATCGTCCTTCCCGAAATCGCTCGACACGATCTATGGCGGTGCGGAAGTGTTCTCAAAAATGCTGTCGGAAGCGACCGACGGCAATTTCCAGGTTCAGGTCTTCGCCTCGGGCGAGCTCGTTCCCGGCCTGCAGGCGGCCGACGCCACCGCCGCAGGCACCGTCGAGGCATGCCACACGGTGGCATATTACTATTGGGGCAAGGACCCAACCTGGGCGCTGGGTGCCGCAGTGCCGTTCTCGCTTAACGCGCGCGGCATGAACGCTTGGCACTATCATGGCGGCGGCATTGACCTCTTCAACGAATTCCTTGCAACGCAAGGCCTGTTCGGCCTGCCGGGCGGCAACACCGGCGTGCAGATGGGCGGCTGGTTCCGCAAGCAGATCAACACGGTCGCCGATCTTTCCGGCCTCAAGATGCGCATCGGCGGCTTTGCCGGCAAGGTGGTGCAGAAGCTCGGCGTCGTGCCGCAGCAGATCGCCGGCGGCGACATCTACCCGGCGCTGGAAAAGGGCACGATCGACGCCGCCGAATGGGTCGGCCCTTATGACGACGAGAAGCTCGGCTTCTACAAGGTCGCGCCCTACTACTACTATCCCGGCTGGTGGGAAGGCGGCCCGACCGTGCATCTGATGTTCAACAAGGCCAAATACGAGGAATTGTCGCCCGCCTACAAGTCGCTGGTGCACACGGCCGCGCAAGCCGCCGACGCCAACATGCTGCAGAAATACGACTACCTCAATCCGGCGGCGGTGAAGCGGCTGGTCGCCAGCGGCGCCAAGCTGGCCCCCTTCAGCCAGGAAATCATGGCTGCCTGCTTCGAAAAGGCCAACGAAGTCTATGCCGAAATGGAGGCCAACAACGCGCCGTTCAAGAAGATCTGGGAATCCATCAAAGGCTTCCGCAAGGAGCACTATCTCTGGGCCCAGGTCGCCGAATACAACTACGATACCTTCATGATGGTGCAGCAGCGTAACGGCAAGCTGTAGCCGGGGATTAGCCCTCTCCCCTATGGTGACGGGGAGAGGGCGCTGTCACCGCCGGTTTCGCCAATCGCCAACGTTGCAGGACTTCAGGTCCGGCCCGGCACGACCAGCACCTTGACCTCGCCGGGGGCGGCTGGGTTCGAGATCACCTGCGGCGCCTCTTCGAGTGGCACCTGCCTGGAAATCAGCTTGTCGATCTCGATCGCGCCGGACGCGATGAGGTCCGCGGCGCGTCGATGCGTGAAGGGATTGATGAAGGACCCGAGGACCTTCAACTCCCGGAACAGCACGTCGAAAGGCTCGAAAGCCACCTTCTGCCCCTGCGGCATCACGCCGACGATCACCACCGTGCCTCCGGCCTTGGCAATTCGCATCGACTGCTCGACCGTGTCGCGAACCCCGGCGCATTCCAGCACCACGTCGACGCCGCCCGGCACAAGCCCGGCTTTTCCGGCGATGGCCTCGATGGGATCGACGGCGCTGGGATCGACCGTAGCGGTCGCGCCGAGTTCTTCGGCCAGCGCGCGGCGCGAGGCCTGCCTGGTCGATAGGATGATGGTCGCGGCACCGGCAAGCTTCGCCAATTGCACGGTGAGCAGGCCGATGACGCCGCCGCCGAGCACCACCACCGAGTCGCCGGGCCTGATTCCGGCGAGGTCGATGCCGTGCAGGCAGCAGGCCAGCGGCTCGCAGAAGGCGCCATGCGTGGGCTGGAGGTTGCCGGGCAGGAGGAAGGCCTGGCCTTGCGGCATCACGACATAATCGGCGAAACCGCCGTCCCGGTGGATGCCGATGGCCCTGAGATTGCTGCACAAATTGACGCGGCCGGCCCGGCACTGGCTGCAGCGCCCGCAGGCGATGTTGGGGTCGCCCGTGACCCGATCGCCGACGGCGATGCCGGACACCGCGTCGCCGACCGCCTCGACGATGCCGCAGAATTCGTGGCCAAGCGTGACCGGCGGCGTGCACGGGAATTCGCCATGGAACAGGTGGCGGTCCGTGCCGCAGACGCCGCAGGCTTCGATCCGCACCAGAACATCCTCCGGCCCCGGCGCAGGTTTGTCGACCGCACGAAGGGCGATGCCGCCGATTGCTTCCAGCCGTACGGCTCTCATGACTTGGTCACCTCAGTTGAAACTCGGCGGCTTGGAAAGATCGGGTGCCGGCGTCGCCGGCTTGGCGGGGGCCGTATCGCCGAAATTCGGCGGCTGTGACAAGTCCGGGGTGCCAGGCGCGGCGGGCGCCGAGCCGCCACTGGCGGGCGCCGCGCCATTGTCGCCCGGCGGCGTGCCGAGCGGCGCAAGTCCCGGCATGTCCGGCAGCTTGAGGTCGATCGTGCTCGGCTCGACCGCGGTGCCCTTGTAGCGCATTACCATTTGCGGGAAGGCGATGGTAAGCCCGATCATGATCACCTGGATACAGACGAACGGCACCGCGCCCCAGTAGATCTGGCCGGTGGTGACCGGCGCGATCTGCTTGCTGGTGATGCGGTCGAGATAGGGCACGCGCGCCGCGACCGAACGCAGGTAGAACAGCGCGAAGCCGAACGGCGGATGCATGAAGCTGGTCTGCATGTTCACGCCAAGCAGCACGCCGAACCAGATCAGGTCGATGCCGAGCTTGTCGGCGGCGGGCGCCAGCAACGGCACGATGATGAAGGCGAGCTCGAAGAAGTCGAGGAAGAAGGCGAGCACGAAAACCAGCACGTTGACGCCGATCAGGAAGCCGGTCTCGCCGCCCGGCAGCGAGGTCAAGAGATGCTCGACCCAGATATGGCCGTTGACGCCGTAGAAGGTGAGCGAGAAGACGCGCGCGCCGATCAGGATGAACAGCACGAAGGCGGAGAGCCGCGTCGTCGAGGCCAGCGCCTGCTTGATGACATCCATCGTCAGTCGCCCCTTGAAGCCCGCCATGATCAGCGCGCCGACGGCGCCCATGGCGCCGCCCTCGGTCGGGGTGGCGATGCCGAGGAAGATGGTGCCCAGCACCAGGAAGATCAGCGCCAGCGGCGGGATCAGCACGATCACCACCTGCTGTGCCAGCTTGGACATCATGTTGATGTGGAGGCGCTGGTCGGCGATCGCCACGATGTAGATGACGATCACGCCGACGGTGGCGCCGAGGATGTCCGCATTGTCGCCATGCGTCGGCGCGAGGTAACGATAGGCCGCATAGGAAATCGCGCCGGTCACCAGCAGCGCCACGATCAGCGAAATCACGCCGTGGCCGAGCGTGCGGGCCTCGAGCGGCAATGCCGGCATCGAGTTCGGCCGGACGATCGACATGATCAGGATGTAGAGCATGTAGATGCCGGTCAGAACGAGGCCGGGGATCAGCGCGCCCGCATACATGTCGCCCACCGAGCGTCCAAGCTGGTCGGCCAGCACGATCAGCACCAGCGAGGGGGGGATGATCTGGGCCAGTGTGCCGGAAGCCGCGATCACGCCCGAGGCGAGGCGCCGGTCGTAGCCGTAGCGCAGCATGATCGGCAGCGAGATCAGCCCCATGGCGATGACGGAGGCCGCCACCACGCCGGTCGTTGCGGCAAGCAGTGCGCCGACGAAGATCACCGCATAGGCAAGCCCGCCGCGGATCGGGCCGAACAGCTGCCCGACCGTGTCGAGCAGGTCCTCGGCCATGCCGGATCGCTCCAGCACGATTCCCATGAAAGTGAAGAATGGAATGGCCAGCAGCGTGTCGTTCGACATCACCCTTGTGCCGTAGAAATTATCCGGCAGCGCATGCAGCAGAGGCCAGGCGAGGTTGATCGAGCCGCCGGAATAGGGCGACAAGAGCACGCCGATGAAGAAGAACAACAGGCCGTTCGCAGCGAGCGAGAAGGCGACGGGGTAGCCGATCAAAAGGAAGATGATCAGCGAGGCGAACATGATCGGCGCCATGTTCTGCGCGATGAACTCGATCATGAGCGCACCTCGCCGGACAGCGCCTTGGCTTCTTCGGCAAGCGCTTCGGCCTCGAGCTTGGCCTGGTCGTGGGCCGAGACATAGGGAGTGGGATCCTCCATGTCGCCGCGCATGATGGCGATCTTCTTGATGATCTCCGAGACACCCTGGATGGCCAGCAGGAAGAAGCCGACGAGCAGGATGGCCTTGGCCGGCCAGACGATCAGCCCGCCGGCATTGGTCGACATCTCGCCGCTGCGGAAGGACAGCGACACGTAAGGCACGAAGTAGAAAACCATCAGCACCACGAACGGCATCAGGAAGAGGAGATGGCCGAGGAGGTCGATCCAGTGCTGCACGCGGCGGGGGAACATGCCGTAGACGATGTCGATGCGGATATGGTCGTTCTGTTTCAGCGTATACGCGGCGGCCAGCATGAAGGCGGCGCCGAACAGATACCACTGCAGTTCGAGCCAGGCGTTGGAGGAGATGTCGAACATCTTGCGGATGACGGCGTTGCCGGCGCTCACCAGGATCGCAAGCAGGATCAGCCACGAGACCCAGCGGCCGATGAACTCGTTGATGCGGTCGATCGTCGTGGATAGAGCGAGCAGCCCTGCCATGCATTTCCTCCCTCGCGCACCGGCCCCGAGAATCGCGTTCGATTTCGGAAAGCACGATGCCTAACTCAAAGTGCTGGCGCCGCGCCCGAGTCCCCCTCCGGTGTCGCGCCGCTTGGCCCAACGGTATGCAGTGCGTGGCCCGGTTGGTCAACATGGCAAAGCACGTGCCGGCGATCCACGCGGCGAGCAACGGTAAAAACCGGTCACCTCACGGCGCGTCATGCAACCAAAGTCTGATGGGTTTCAGGCGACCTTGGCCTGGTCGCGGCCGGCGCCGATCAGCACCAGCATGGCGACGAGGAAGAGGTATATCCAGCCGTCGCGCCATTCGAGCGGGAAATAACCGGCCCACAGCGATTCGGCCATGCCGAAGGCCGCGGCACCGAGAGCAGCCTTGAGCGGCGACATGTAGCCGCCGACCGCCGTCACGAACAGGATCTTGAGGCCGTAGACAAGGCCCGTGCCGAAGCTGATGTTGCCGTAATAGATGCCGGCGAGCATGCCGGCAAAAGCCGCGCAGAAGCCGCCATAGAGCACCGCGCGGCGGAACACCGCGGTCACATCGATGCCACACATCGCGGCCGCCTTCGGGTCGTCGGACACGGCCCGCCAGGCCCGTCCGAAGCGCGAATGCGAAAACAGCCACGCGGCCACCGCCACCATCGCCATCACCGCCGCGCAATCCAAGAGCTGGATAACGGTCAGCGTCACCTTGAAGCCGGCACCCTGCGCGAAGACGACGGGCTGGGCGAGCATCGGCGGCAGCCAGAGATCATGCGTGTCGGCGGCGATGCGGCTTGCTTCCGACAGGAATAGCAAGATGCCGAGCGTCGTCACCACGATCGCATTAGGCGACCGGTCCGCCAGCCTCTCGAACACGCTGCGCGACAGCACCTGGCTGATCAGCACCGAATAGAGCAGGGCAGCAACGATACCTAGCGCGACCGAGGCAAACAGCGTCAGCCACAGCGCCTGATAGCCGAAGGCGGCGGTCAGGATCATGGTGTGGCCGCAAAAGGCAAACAGCGCGCCATAGGCAAGGTTGGTGCGGTGCAGGATGCCGTTGGTCAGCACGTAGCCGAAGGCGAGCAGCGCATAGAGCGCGCCCGAATGCAGCCCGTTCAGCACCTGCTGATAGAAATAGAGCATAGAGCATCCCTAGGGCCGCGCGAAATGGCCCTGTTTGGAGCGTTGCACCCGGAATCTAACTTGTCAAATACGTTTTATCGGTTAGATTTCCGGCATGACGGTTTCCTGGACCCCGCACCGCTTCACCGGCGGCATCCTCGCGCTCGACACGGCGAACACGGTCGTCCTGCGCAACGATCCCGGAAGGACCTTCGACCGTTTCGCTGATCCGGCCGAGATCGCCCGCTTCGCCGAGGCGGCGAGCGGCTTTCGCGCCGCCGAGCTTGGCGGCCGGCGGCTGGAGGCCCCTCAGCCGGGCGACATCGCCGCGGTCGTGCTGTCGATCCGCGAAGCGACGGACCGCCTGTTCCGCGATGCCATAGCGAAACGCGCGATCGCCGCCGGCCATCTGCCCGATTTCCTGACCGCCTGCGCCAAAGGCCTCTCCGGCAGCAGCATCGAAATCGGCGCGCCGGGCAGGCCCTTTGGCGATCCGGCGACGCCGATCGCTTTCGAGGCGGCTTTGGCCGTCTCGGCGCTTTCGCTGCTGCGCGACGACACCGTTGCCAGGCTCAGGATCTGTCCGAACTGCAGCTGGCTCTTCATCGACCGCAGCCGCAACTCAAGCCGCCTCTGGTGCGACATGGCCGTCTGCGGCAACCGCCAGAAAGCGAACCGCTACTATCGCCGCCGCACGGCGGCCAGGGAGGCCACCAATGCTTAGAAAATTCCGTTCGATCGCTCTCGGCGCGGCCCTGATCGCCGCGACGGCGCTCGGCGCCTGCCGCGACACCGGCAAGGAGCAGCTCTTCGCCATTTCCGGCAAGCTGTTCGAGTTCAACTACCGGCTTGGCATCGCCACCTATGTCATCACGCTGAGACCGCTGCGGCCGATGGGCGAGGGACAGATTGCGGTGGTGAATTTCCAGAATCCGGCCGGCGGCGACCCGCTCATCGTCAACCAGAAAATCTGGCCGAAGCTTCCGCATATCACCTTGACCAGCCCGCCGCTCACCTGCGTGGTCAAGGGCAAGCCCTATTCCGTCACGATCCGCATCGAGGATTCGAGCGGCACGTTGCTTCAAAGCCTCGAGACGACGATGACTTCCTCGGCGGACCAGACCATGCTGCCGGACCGGCCGCTGGTGATCGGGCCGAAATACGAGCTCAACCCGGACCTTGCCGGCCATCCCGACGGCAAGCTGCCGGATGCGCCCAAGCCGGATTGCTCGAAGGCGGCTTGAGGCCCGTTGACCGGTCGAAATTTTCGTGCGCTGCAAAGCGTTTAGCGTGCGATTGAATGCGGCGGCCGTTTCCAGCGGGACCGTTTGTTGCGTGCGCTCTGGCCGCTGCGATTTCGTTTGACCTGTCCCGCAAGGGAAGAAAGACTGCGGCCTCTCACTCCGACGTTGGCCGCCGATCCGCGGCGCGCCTCCGCAGAGGACATGCCTGATGACGCTGCATGACGTCGCGCTCGACGACAAGTTCGACCTTGCCAAGGAGCGCGTTTTCCTGTCCGGGGCGCAAGCCGTCGTGCGCATGCTTTTGATGCAGCGCGAGCGCGACCGCCGCGCCGGCCTCAACACCGCTGGCTTCGTCTCCGGCTATCGCGGCTCGCCGCTGGGCGGCCTCGACATGCAGCTGTGGAAGGCGAAGCGGCAGCTTGCGCAGGCCGACATCGTCTTTCAGCCGGGCCTCAACGAAGAGCTCGCCGCCACCGCCTGCTGGGGCTCGCAGCAGACCGAGCTGCTCGGCGAAGGCACCCATGACGGCGTCTTTGCCGTCTGGTACGGCAAGGGGCCGGGCGTCGACCGCTCCGGCGACGTTTTCCGCCACGCCAATCTCGCCGGCTCGTCGAGAAATGGCGGCGTTCTCGCCCTGATGGGCGACGACCATATGGCCGAATCCTCGACGAACGCACATGCCACCGAATTCCTTTTCGTCGACACCATGGTGCCGATCCTCAACCCCGCCGGCGTCCAGGAGATCATCGACTACGGTCTCTTTGGCTTCGCCATGTCGCGTTTCGCCGGCACCTGGGCGGCGATCAAATGCGTCAAGGACAACATCGAATCGACCGCTTCGGTCGACGCCTCGATCGAGCGGCTGAACATCGTCATTCCTGATTTCGACATGCCGCCGGGCGGCCTGAATATCCGCCACGAGATCGACATGCTCGGCCAGGAGGAGCGCCTGCATGAGCACAAGCGCGCCGCCGCCTCCGCCTTCATCCACGCCAACGGGCTCAATCGGACCGTCTATTCGGGCGGCCGCAACCCGAAGCTCGGCATCATCACCATAGGCAAGAGCTATCTCGACGTCCGCCAGGCGCTGGAGGATATCGGCATCGACGAAAATGCGGCCAATCGCATCGGTATCCGCCTGTTCAAGGTCGGCTGCCCCTGGCCGCTCGATTATCAGCATGTCGCCGACTTCGCCCGCGGCCTCGAGACCATCGTCGTCGTCGAGGAGAAGCGCTCGTTGATCGAGGTGCAGTTGCGCGAGAACCTCTACGGCTCCGCTATTCAGCCTGCCATCGTCGGCAAGAAGGACGAGCGCGGGGACTGGCTGTTTCCGGCAAAGGGCGCGCTCGACCCGAACGAGATCGCGATCGCGCTCGGCGAGCGTATCCTGCGCACCATCGGCCCCTCGGAGGAGATCGCGGCGCGGGTGGCGAAGCTGCGCCAGTTCCAGGCGATGCTCGCCGATACCGTCGACATCGGTTCGCGCACGCCGTTTTTCTGCTCGGGCTGCCCGCACAATTCCTCGACCAAGGTGCCGGAGGGCTCGCTTGCCGCCGCCGGCATCGGCTGCCACTTCATGGCGCTGTGGATGGACCGGAACACGGTCGGCTTCACCGCCATGGGCGGCGAGGGCGCGCAATGGGTCGGCCAGGCGCCGTTCTCCAAGCGCGGCCATATCTTCCAGAATCTCGGCGACGGCACCTACAACCACTCCGGCGCGCTGGCGATCCGCTTTGCGCTCTCCTCAGGCGCCAACATCACCTACAAGATCCTCTACAATGACGCAGTCGCCATGACCGGCGGCCAGCCGCACGAAGGTGGCCTCACCGTCGATATGATCGCCAAACAGGTGCGCGCCGAGGGCGTCGAGCGCATCGCCGTCGTTACCGACGAGCCGGCTAAATATGCCGGCAAGGCCGATTTCCCGCCCGGCGCCACGATCCATCACCGCGACGACCTCGACCTCGTCCAGCGCGAGCTGCGCGAGGTCAAGGGCGTGTCGGTGCTTCTCTATGACCAGACCTGCGCCGCGGAAAAGCGCCGGCGCCGCAAGCGCGGCACCTTCCCCGATCCCGACAAGCGCGTCTTCATCAACGAGCTGGTCTGCGAAGGCTGCGGCGATTGCGGTGTGCAGTCGAACTGCGTCTCGATCCAACCGGTCGAGACCGAATTCGGCCGCAAGCGCCGGATCGACCAGTCGAGCTGCAACAAGGATTTTTCCTGCCTCAACGGCTTCTGCCCCTCTTTCGTGACGGTGCATGGCGGCAAGATCAGGAAGGCCGAGGGGATTGCCGGCAAGAGCGATCCGCTCGAAGGCGTGTCGTCACCCGCCGAATTTCCACTCGGATCTCAGGGCTGGGCGGCGATCATCGACGGTGTCGGCGGCACCGGCGTCGTCACCATCGGCGCGGTGCTGGGCATGGCTGCCCATATCGAGGGCAAGGGCTGCGGCATGATCGACATGGCGGGCCTTGCCCAGAAGGGCGGCTCGGTCTTCACCCATGTCCGCATCGCCCCGACGCCCGAGGGCATCCACGCCATCCGCGTTTCCGCTGGCAAGGCCGATCTTGTGCTTGGCTGCGACCTCGTCGTCTCCGGCGCCAAAAAGGTGCTCGCCGCGGTGCGCGAGGGCCATACCATGTTCCTCGCCAACACCGCCGAGATCATGCCCGGCGAATTCACCCGTTCCGCCGATTTTTCGCTGCCGGTCGAGCGGCTGAAGAAGGCGATCCGTGCCGCCGCCGGCGACGACAAGGCCCACTTCTTCGATGCCACCCGCACGGCGACCGCGCTGTTCGGCAATTCGCTCGGCGCCAACATGTTCATGCTCGGCTTCGCCTTCCAGCATGGCGGGCTGCCGCTCTCGGCCGAAGCCGTTGAAAAAGCGATAGAATTGAACGGCGAAGCGGTGGTGATGAACATCGCCGCCTTCCGCTGGGGCCGTCGCGCCGCGCACCAGCCGGATTTCGTGCGCGGCTTGGTCGGTCGTACCGGCAAGCCGGCGTCGGCACCGGAAACGCTCGACGACATTGTCGCCCGGCGGGTGGCTTTTCTCACCGCCTACCAGA
>NZ_RZSN01000075.1:0-26114 GCF_003997315.1 Mesorhizobium sp. M1A.F.Ca.IN.020.04.1.1 | reverse complement strand
GCTTCCGGTTGCGCTCGAAGGCAGGACGGCGTTGCTCGGCTCGCAGCGCATCGAACTGCCGGGCGCACCCAAGGCCGAAGCCGGTCCCGTCGAGCTCGGCATCCGTCCCGAATATGTCCGGCTCGGCCGCGAAGGCATGGCGGTTTCCGTCAGCAAGGTCGAGGATGTTGGCCGCCACAAGGTGGTTCGCGCCAATCTCGAGGGCAAAGAGATCGCCGCCGTCATCGGCGAGGACGATGAGGTGCCGACCGAACCCAGGGTCCGCTTCGATCCGGCCGGCATCAACATCTATGCCGATTCATGGCGCGTCGAGATGGGGGCGTAGATGGAAAAGACCTGGAACAACAAAGCCTGGTTCCTCGTCCTGCCGGTGTTGGTGCTGGTGGCCTTCTCGGCCGTCATTCCGCTGATGACCGTCGTCAACTATTCGGTGCAGGACACGTTCGGCAACAATGTCTTCTTCTGGGCCGGCACCGAGTGGTTCGAGGAGTTGCTGGCGTCCGACCGCTTCTGGGAAGCGATGGCGCGCAACCTGATCTTCTCCTTCATCATCCTGGCGATCGAGGTGCCGCTCGGCATCTTCATCGCGCTCAACATGCCGAAGAAGGGATGGGGCGTGCCGGTCTGCCTGGTGCTGATGGCGCTGCCGCTGCTCATCCCATGGAACGTTGTCGGCACGATCTGGCAGGTGTTCGGCCGCAACGACATTGGCCTGCTCGGCTACTACGTCAACGCATTCGGCATCGACTACAACTATGTCCAGGATCCGATCGACGCGTGGGTCACCGTCATCATCATGGACGTGTGGCACTGGACGAGCCTGGTCGTGCTGCTCTGCTATGCCGGCCTGGTTTCGATCCCGGACGCCTTCTACCAGGCGGCCAAGATCGACGGCGCCTCGCGCTGGGCGGTGTTCCGCTACATCCAGTTGCCGAAGATGCAGCGCGTGCTGCTGATCGCGGTGCTGCTGCGCTTCATGGACTCCTTCATGATCTATACCGAGCCCTTCGTCGTCACCGGCGGCGGTCCCGGCAATTCGACCACGTTCCTGTCGATCGACCTCGTCAAGATGGCGCTCGGTCAGTTCGATCTCGGTCCGGCGGCGGCCATGTCGCTGGTCTATTTCCTGATCATCCTGTTGTTGTCGTGGGTGTTCTACACCGTGATGACCAACTACGACGCGGAGCGCTGAGATGGCGAGCGCAAACGAGACGACACGCGTAAGCGAAGCGGCGGTCACCGAGGTAGGCAGCACCCTTTCGCAGGACGAGGTGGCGAAGCTGATGCGGCGCCGGGGCGAGGAATCGCGCTGGTGGTGGATTGTGCCGACACTCTACATCGTCGTGCTGCTGCTGCCGATCTACTGGCTCATCAACATGAGCTTCAAGACCAATGCGGAGATCGTCTCGTCGCTGACGTTGTTCCCGCACAATCCGACGCTGGCAAACTACCGCACCATCTTCACCGATGCGTCCTGGTATTCGGGCTACATCAATTCGATCACCTATGTGGTGATGAACATGGTGATCTCGGTGGCCGTGGCGCTGCCCGCGGCGTACGCCTTCTCGCGCTACCGCTTCCTCGGCGACAAGCACCTGTTCTTCTGGCTGTTGACGAACCGCATGGCGCCGCCGGCGGTGTTCGCCCTGCCGTTCTTCCAGCTCTATTCGGCCTTCGGCCTGATCGACACGCATATCGCGGTGGCGCTGGCGCACTGTCTGTTCAACGTGCCGCTGGCGGTGTGGATCCTGGAAGGCTTCATGTCCGGGGTGCCGAAGGAGATCGACGAGACCGCCTATATCGACGGCTATTCCTTCCCGCGCTTCTTCGTAAAGATCTTCATGCCGCTGATCGCCAGCGGCATCGGTGTCGCCTGCTTCTTCTGCTTCATGTTCTCTTGGGTGGAGCTTTTGATCGCCCGAACGCTGACGACGACCGACGCCAAGCCGATCGCGGCCACCATGACCCGCACCGTCTCGGCCGCCGGCATGGACTGGGGGCTGCTCGCCGCAGCCGGCGTGCTGACGCTGATCCCCGGCGCGCTCGTGATCTGGTTTGTGCGCAACTATATCGCCAAGGGCTTCGCCCTGGGGAGGGTGTGATCGATGAACCTCGACTTCTCCTGGATGGCGTGGACGTTGCCGACAGCGGCTTTCTTCGGAACCGTATTGCTGCTGCTGGTCGGCATGGCGGCCTGGGAATATGCCTCGCCCGGCGGCAATCCGCGCGTCGGGATCCTGCGCTTCGAAACGACGCGCGGCGACCGCCTCTTCCTGTCGCTGCTCGGCAGCGCCTTTATCCATCTCGCTTGGCTGGGTCTCGTTGGACCCAACCTGTGGTGGGCTCTCGCTCTCTCCGTGGTCTACGCGATCGGCGTATTCCGATACGTATAGAGGGGGAAATAGTTGGAGCGGCCGCGTGCCGGCGGCCGGTCCAGATCGCACTTGCAACCTAAGACTGGAGGAAACACATGCGACGGCAAATTTTTACATCAACGACAGCCATTGCACTATTGCTGGGCGTAGGTAACGCCTATGCCGGTATGGACGAGGCAAAAGCCTTTCTCGACAAGGAGATAGGTGATCTGTCGACGCTTTCGCGCGCCGATCAGGAAAAGGAAATGCAGTGGTTCATCGACGCAGCCAAGCCGTTTGCCGGCATGGACATCAAGGTCGTGTCGGAAACCATCGCCACCCATTCCTATGAAGCGCAGGTGCTGGCGCCGGCCTTCTCGGCCATCACTGGCATCAAGGTCACCCACGACACGATCCAGGAAGGTGACGTCGTCGAGAAGATCCAGACCCAGATGCAGACCGGTCAGAACCTCTATGACGGCTGGGTCAACGACTCCGACCTGATCGGCACGCACTGGCGCTACCAGCAGGTGCGCAACCTGACCGACTGGATGGAAGGCGACGGCAAGGACGTCACCAATCCGAATCTCGACCTGAAGGACTTCATCGGCACCTCGTTCACGACGGCGCCCGACAAGAAGCTCTATCAACTGCCGGACCAGCAGTTCGCGAACCTCTACTGGTTCCGCTACGACTGGTTCAACGACGAGAAGAACAAGGCCGACTTCAAGGCCAAGTACGGCTACGACCTCGGCGTTCCCGTCAACTGGTCGGCCTATGAGGACATCGCCGCGTTCTTCACCGGCCGCGAAATCGATGGCAAGAAGGTCTACGGCCACATGGACTACGGCAAGAAGGACCCGTCGCTCGGCTGGCGGTTCACCGACGCCTGGCTGTCCATGGCCGGCAACGGCGACAAGGGCATTCCGAACGGCCTGCCGGTCGACGAATGGGGCATCAAGGTCGACGAGAATTCGCGGCCCGTGGGCTCCTGCACCGCGCGCGGCGGCGACACGAATGGTCCGGCTGCCGTCTACTCGATCCAGAAATACCTCGACTGGCTGAAGGCCTACGCTCCGGCCGAAGCGCAGGGCATGACCTTCTCCGAATCCGGCCCGGTTCCGGCGCAGGGTGGGGTGGCCCAGCAGATCTTCTGGTACACCGCTTTCACTGCCTCGATGGTCGACGCCAGCGCCAAGGCGGTGCTGAACGACGACGGCACGCCGAAGTGGCGCATGGCGCCGTCGCCGCATGGTGTCTACTGGAAGGACGGCATGAAGCTCGGCTACCAGGACGTGGGTTCCTGGACGTTGATGAAGTCGACGCCGACCGACCGCGCCAAGGCCGCCTGGCTTTACGCCCAGTTCGTCACCTCGAAGACCGTCGACGTGAAGAAGAGCCATGTCGGCTTGACCTTCATCCGCGAGAGCACGATCCACGACAAGAGCTTCACCGAGCGCGCTCCGAAGCTCGGCGGCCTGATCGAGTTCTACCGCTCGCCGGCCCGCGTCCAGTGGTCGCCGACCGGCACCAACGTGCCTGACTATCCGAAGCTCGCTCAGCTCTGGTGGCAGGCGATCGGCGATGCGTCGTCGGGCGCCAAAACCGCGCAGGAAGCGATGGACTCGCTTTGCGCCGAGCAGGAAAAGGTCATGAGCCGCATCGAAAAGTCGGGCGTCCAGGGCGATATCGGCCCGAAGATGGCCGAAGAGCATGATCTCGAATACTGGAACAAGGACGCGGTCTCGAAGGGCAACCTTGCGCCGCAGTTGAAGATCGAGAACGAAAAGGAAAAGCCGATCACCATCAACTACGACGAGCTGGTGAAGAGCTGGCAGCAGCAGTAACTGCATGACGCAGGCCCGCGAGCCTGTGTAGGAAATGCAGGGGAGGCGGCTTGGCCGTCTCCCCTGTTGCATGAGAAGTGGAGGGACGGAATGAGCGGTTTTGTGCTGGCCATCGACCAGGGAACGACCTCGACCAGGGCGATCGTCTTCGACAGCGAAATGAAAGTCGCCGGCACGGGCCAGCAGGAATTCACGCAGCATTATCCGGCTTCCGGCTGGGTCGAGCATGATCCGGAAGACATTTGGGCAAGCGTGCTCGCGACAGTGAAGGCGGCGCTGAAGGCTGCCGGTTGCGCAGCATCGGATATGGCCGCGATCGGCATCACCAACCAGCGCGAGACGGTGGTCATCTGGGACAAGGCGACGGGAAAACCGATCCACAACGCGATTGTGTGGCAGGACAGACGAACCGCGCCGCTTTGCCAGAAGCTCAAGAAGCAAGGGCTGGAGAAGACGTTCACGAAAAAGACCGGGTTGCTGCTCGATCCCTATTTCTCCGGCACCAAGATCGCCTGGATGCTGGACAAGGTGAAGGGCGCGAGAAAGCGCGCCGAGAAAGGCGAATTGCTCGCCGGCACGATCGACAGTTTTCTCATCTGGCGCCTGACCGGCGGCAAGGTACACGCCACCGATGCCACCAACGCCTCGCGCACGCTGGTCTACAACATCGAGAAGAATGTCTGGGACGACGAGCTGCTGTCCATCCTGAACATACCGGCCGCGGTCCTGCCGCAGGTGAAGGACTGCGCCGATGATTTCGGTGTCACAGAAAAGAGCCTTTTCGGCGCCGAGATGAGGATTCTCGGGGTCGCCGGCGACCAGCACGCAGCGACCATCGGCCAGGCCTGTTTCGAGCCGGGCATGATGAAGTCCACCTACGGCACCGGCTGCTTCGCGCTGCTGAACACCGGCGCCGATCTGGTGCGCTCGAAGAACCGGCTCTTGACCACCATCGCCTATCGGTTGAACGGCAAGACCACCTATGCGCTGGAGGGCTCGATCTTCATTGCGGGTGCCGCCGTGCAATGGCTGCGCGACGGCATCAAGGTGATCGGCAAGGCCGAGCAGAGCGGCGCGCTGGCGGCGACCGCCGATCCGGCGCAACAAGTCTATCTGGTGCCGGCCTTTGTCGGCCTGGGCGCGCCGCACTGGGACGCGGATGCCCGCGGCGCGATCTTCGGCCTGACGCGCAATTCAGGCCCGGCCGAGTTCGCGCGCGCGGCGCTCGAATCCGTCGCCTTCCAGACGCGCGACCTGCTCGACGCCATGCGCAAGGATTGGAAGGGCGCTTCCGCCAAGACCGTGCTGCGGGTCGACGGCGGCATGGTCGCATCGGATTGGACCATGCAGAGGTTGGCCGACATCCTCGACGCGCCGGTCGATCGGCCGACCATCCTGGAAACGACCGCGCTGGGTGCCGCCTGGCTTGCCGGATCCAAAGCCGGCGTGTGGCCGAAGGCGAAGGAGTTTGCCAAGACCTGGGCTCTCGATAAGCGCTTCAAGCCGGATATGGACGCCGCCACCCGTTCCGCCAAGCTGAGTGGCTGGCGCGACGCAGTGCGCAGGACGCTGAGTGTGCAATGAGGGGCGCGGGAGACACGGCAAGGCGAGGGGGCATGAAGCATCCGGACTGGTACCCCGCATGGCGTGACGAGGCTTTCGACCAACTGAACGCCAAGAACCATCGTTTGGAGGATGAATTCCGCCTCGGCAGCTGGCAGCGCTACGACTATGACTTAACCACCGGAAAACTGCTTTTTTCGGCAGATGGTGTCGTCAAGGTGGTCGCTCACATACAGATTGCCGGCTCTACAAGCGCCAAGGCGGACAACTGGCTATGGGCTTGGGCAAATTCAAATTTGCCGGGCGACCTTCTCAGCGACGCCAAACTGGTTCGGTCATTCGGCGAGGAGAAGGGCATAGACGAACTGGCGCAGGCTTATGTGCTCGACGTGGCCGATGACCTCGAAGCGCTTGGTTGGGGACTGACTGGTGCCATGGTTCGGATTTGCAACGCGCTCGGAGCCTATCGCTCACCGCGAGGGGAAGGCGGGGGCCTGTACCTGATATTGAAAAGCGTCAACTGGGCCAGCTGAATGAACAGAGAGCCCGTGCCTTGCGGCACGGGCTCGGTCAACGACCCTGGATACTGACTGGAGGCTGTCAGTAGGGCGAAACGCACTGCTGACGCGGGCCGTTGTAGGGCTGGAAAGTGTTGTCCGAGGCGCGATAAGACCGATAACGGTCATAGCACCACTGCACATGCGCATCGCCGCCACGATAGACGCGGTTCTGGCTGTTGATGATGGCGCCGGTAATCAGCGCGCCGGTGGCGAAGGCAGCGAGCGGGAACCAATAATCGCCATGCCGGCGATAGCCGCGGCGATATTCACGGTAGCCGCGATGGCCATTCCAGTAGACGACGCCGTCCCGACGCGAGAAATCGCGGTTGAAGCTGCGGTGTCGTCTCCAATCCCGATACTGCACGGTCTGGACATCCGACCAGAGGCCCTGGGATTGTGGCACATAGGCCGGCTGAGCGTTGACCGGCACCATCTCCGCCGCGATGAACGACGCCGAGAGGGCGGCTGCCATCAGGCCTGATGCGATCCTTTTCATCGATGTACTCCTCAAGGGTTTGGTAATCGTCCCTGTGTTGCGAAACGAGCCTGGGTTGCAATGGTTCCCGCATCTCCATCAACCTGTTGTTATCGTAGGGCTTTCTGAAGCGGCCCGGGTCCGGGTGATTGGTGGAGGCACCGAAAGCTTGTCCCGGCCACCTTAAGCGCTCCCTTGGAATCCGTTCAAAAATCCGCCTTGGAAGCCGGTGTTTTTCCGGTTGACCGGTCGCGGCACTCTCCCTATGTTCCGCGCAATTTCGAGGGCGGCGTTTTGAGCCCGCGGGAGCGCGTAGCTCAGCCGGTAGAGCAACTGACTTTTAATCAGTAGGTCATGGGTTCGAATCCCATCGCGCTCACCAAATATCCAGGCCATTTCAACGAGATAAGGTTTCGACTTCGAGACGGCAGACCGCTTCTCACGCCCCGGCTTATCTGTGGCTGCCAGATTCGTGATTGGCACCGAGAAAGCCCGGCAGCCGAAACGACCCGACCAGGTGGCATTTGGTCTTCCTGTCTCGTCTTGGGACGGGAATGCTTGGCATTGGCTTTGCACCGCAGACATGGCCGGCTTGATCCCCGGCAGCTCGTCGGGCTTGAAGGCCGTTGTTGGGGGCCTCGCCCGGCGAGTTCTTCCCAAAGCGCTTCGATGCCAGCTCGCGTTAAGTTGACGGCATCCTTGGCGCAGCATCCCGCCTAGGCCGCTCAACAGCTTCTGTGAGTTCTGACTGCCAGATTCCGCAAGATCGCTTGCGCAGAGACACTCATGCTCGGCATGCGGCTTGCGCGGGCAGGACGGTTGCGCGATGCTGCGGTTGGGGAGTGGTGTCGCAATATCGATTCTGTGGAATCACCACTATGTTCGTTGACTACTATGAGCTGCTCGAGATCAGCCCGAACGCCAATTCGGAAACGATCGAGCGGATATTTCGTTACTTTGCCATGCGCTACCATCCCGACAATCGGGATACCGGCAATGAGTCACGCTTCAGCGAAATCGTAGAAGCCCACAATACGCTCAAGGATCCAGTCAAACGCGCCCAATACGATGTCCAGTATAGAGACCATTTGAGTGTTCGCCGCGAGCTCGCCGAAGAAGCCAGCGATGCCAAAGGGCTTGAACGGGACGTTGTCATCCAGGCCAAGCTGCTGTCGCTTCTCTATGTAAAACGTCGACAGGACGTCAACAATCCTGGCATTGGCGATGAAGAGCTCGAACGCTTGTCGGGCTGCCCGCGAGAACATCTGGAATTTCATCTTTGGTATCTGAAGGCAAAGAGCTGGATAGCAAGGATCGAAAACGGGATGTTCGCGATCACCGTAGACGGCATCGATCGCGCCAATTCAGAGCATCGCCGTGAAACCGTCGCAACCAGGCTGCTGGATCATGCAACTTGACGGTGCCCTCTGATACTGCCGGCTGATCGGTTGCTTTTACATTCGCGATTGCTTGTGTTCGAATTCCGCCGGGGCCATGGTTGCCCGGCGAGTAGGATCGATCCGGTGTGGGCCGGCCGCGCCATGCCTGGTTCCGTGCAACCTGGCAGGTAGCGTCAGGATGGCGGCCCAAGGGAGGATAAATTGCCCGAGAAGAAGGTGATTGCCGTCAAAGACTGGACTTGCGCCATGAGTGACGAACTCGGCCGCGTGGCCCTGACCGTCAATCCGACAGACGGTGAGCCGATCCTGGTCTTGCTGACGATCTTTCAGGCGGCAAAGATGGGGCGCGAGCTGCAGTCGCCGAAACGCGTTCAGTTTTCCATCTAACTGGGGATCGAGACGTCGGCAAAGGCTGGAGCGGCACCCCAACCTTGTCGCCAGGCGGGGTGGCGGCTAAGCTCGATGCTTCCCGAAGGAGAGCTCGACCATGGCACTTGACCTTTCGGTGGATGCTTCAGCCGCTAAAGCGGCGACGCTGCCTGGCAAATATCTGTTTGGCCCGGTCGCCGATTTCCTCATGCTCGGCGGCAGCGCGTTTCTGATCCTGCCCATCCTGTTCCTGGTGCCGCTCGAATATGAAGGCCTCGTCGCTGCAACCATGGTCGTCGTGGCATATCTGGTCAACTACCCCCACTTCGCCCACTCGTACCAGATTTTCTATCGCAATTTCGGGCGCAAGGTGAGAGGCAACGGATACGAGAAGAGCCTGCAGCTTCGCTACATTTTGGCGGGCATCGTCGTCCCCCTGATCATGGCCGCGTTCTTTGCATATGGCGCGGCAAGGGCGGACACTCAGCTGCTGGGATACGCAGCCAACGCCATGTTCTTCTTCGTCGGTTGGCACTACGTCAAGCAAGGCTACGGCATGCTGATGGTCGACGCCGTCCTGAAGCGTAAATTCTTCGACAATCGTGACAAGAAGGTGCTGCTGGTCAACAGCTATGTCGTGTGGATCCTGGCATGGCTCCAGACGAACACGGCGGTGACCCAAGGGAAATATTACGGCCTGGAATATTACACATTCGCGGTCCCTTCCTGGATAACCAACATTGCCCTGCTAGCGGCCGTCGCCTCGACGGCGGCCACGGTTCTGATGCTGATCAACCGCTGGCACAGAAATGGTCATGCGCTGCCGTATAACGGCATCGTAGCCTATGTCGCGTCGCTCTATCTGTGGATCCTGATTGCGAGGATAAACCCGCTCTGGCTGCTAGTGGTGCCGGCGCTCCACTCGCTGCAGTATCTGGCCGTGGTCTGGCGCTACCAGACGAACGTCGAGCGCGACGTCGCGGATGCCGCACAAAATCCGCAAGCGAAGGTACTGTCCTTTCTCGGACCTCTCTACAGGCTTAGGGTTCTGGGATTCATCGTCGGGGGTGGTGCGCTCGGATATCTCGGCTTCTGGCTTATGCCGATGGCGATGACCGCCTTGATCCCCTACGACAAGCAAGTCCTCGGGTCCTCGCTGTTCTTCTTCATCGTGCTGATCTTCATCAACGTGCACCACTATTTTCTGGACAACGTGATGTGGCGCCGCGGCAATCCTGAAGTGTCCAAATATTTGTTCCGCTAACGCTGAAGCCGCAGGTCGGAGCAGCCGGGTTCACGCCACCAGCGACACATTCCCGCCGGCATGGCGCTCGAGGCGTCCGGCGAGGTCGAGCTCCAAGAGCACCATGGCGATCTGCGCGGCGCTCAGGCCTGTGTGGCGGATGATCTCGTCGACCGCGATCGGCGTCGGGCCGAGCGCTTCCAGCACGTCGGCGCGTTCGTCTTCGCCGGGCGGCGGCATTGCCGACAAGTGGGGCGCCTCGGCGAGCGGCATGGTCCTTGGCGGGCGAGTGCCAGCCAGCGGTGCCAGCGCGCCCAGAATGTCGGCCGCTTCGGTGACGAGCGTGGCGCCGTCCTTGAGCAGCGCATTGCTGCCGGCGGCACGCGGGTCGAGCGGCGAGCCTGGAACCGCGAAGACCAGTCGGCCCATCTCGCCGGCCAGCCTGGCGCTGATCAGCGAACCCGAGCGCTGTGCGGCTTCGACCACGACGAGCCCGAGCGCAATGCCGGCGACGAGGCGGTTGCGGCGCGGGAAATCCTGCGCTCGCGGCTGCCAGCCGAAGGGCATTTCCGAAACGATGGCGCCGCCGCGCTCGGCGATGTCGTCGCACAGACCGGCATTTTCCGGCGGGTAGGGCACATCGAGGCCGCCGGCCAGCACTCCGACCGTGCCGGTCGAAAGGCTCCCCTGATGCGCCGCGGTGTCGATGCCGCGTGCGAGGCCGGAGACGATGGCGTAGCCCTCGCGACCGAGGTCGCTCGCCAGCATTCTCGCCATCTTGATGCCGGCGAGCGAGGCGTTGCGGGCGCCGACGATCGCCACCGCAGGGAGACGGAACACCGCGCCTTCACCCTTCACCGCCAACAGCGGCGGCGGGTTGTCCAGGGTCTTCAGCAAAGCGGGATAGTCTGCTTCGCCGATGCCGACGAAGCGGGCGCCGGCGCGCCGGGCCGCTTCCAACTCCGCCTCGGCTTCGCCGGCGGAGGGAATGCGAGCGACGCGGTTGGCGCCGCCCGAGATCATCAGCTCGGGCAGCATTTCGAGCGCGGCTTCGGCCGAGCCGAAGCGGTTGATCAGTTCGCGAAAAGAGGCAGGGCCGACATTCGGCGTGCGGATCAGGCGAAGCCAGGCAAGCCGTTGCCGCTCGCTAAGCCGCGGGCCGGCGACCGGAGCACTCACCCCTTCGCCCCGATCTTGCCCTCGGTGCCGGCGAGCAGCCGCGAGATGTTGGCGCGGTGCTTGACGAAGACGATCAGGCTCATCAGCCCGAACAGGCCGGCGATCTGAGGCGTGCTGATGAAGTAAAGCGCGATCGGCACGACCACCGTCGCCGCGAGCGCCGCGAGCGAGGAGTAGCGGAACAGGAAGGCCATGGCGAGCCAGACAACGGCGAAGACAACCATGCCCTGCCAGGCAAGCCCGAGCAGCACGCCGAGGTAGGTGGCGACGCCCTTGCCGCCCTTGAATCCTAGCCAGACCGGAAAGAGATGGCCAAGGAGAGCGCCGAAGCCGGCGAGCAGTCCGAAGTCCGGCGAGAAATGTCCGGCGATCAGCACTGCCGCGGTGCCCTTCAGCGCATCGAGCAGCAGCGTCGCAGCGGCGAGCCCCTTGTTGCCGGTGCGCAGCACATTGGTCGCGCCGATGTTGCCTGAACCGATCTGGCGGACATCGCCGAGACCGGCCGCGCGGGTAATCAACAGCCCGAACGGAATCGAGCCGAGCAGGTATCCGAAGATCAGTGCGAGCCCGTAACCCATTGTTTCCCCACCTATTTCAGCCGATCCAGCTGCTTCCGGCTTTGGTCGATTGATGTTCAGGCCGAAAACACTGTGCGGCCCGCTACCATGGTTTGCAAGACTTTGCCCTGAAGGCGCGCGCCTTCGAAACAGGTGTTCTTCGACCGCGAGTGCAGGCCGCTCTCGCTGACGATCCAGGGCTCGTCAAGATCGACCAGCGCAAGATCGGCCGCGGCACCCGGCTTCAGCGTGCCGCCGGGCAGGCCGAACAGTCTTGCCGGCGCGGTGGACAGGGTCTCAACCAGCCTGAGCAGCGGCACATCGCCATTGTGGTAGAGCCGAAGTGCTGCGCCAAGCAGCGTCTCCAGCCCGATCGCCCCGGCGGCGGCATCCGCGAAAGGCAGTCGCTTGGTATCGACATCCTGCGGGTCGTGCGAGGAGACGATGAGATCGATCGTGCCGTCCTTGATCGCCTCGACCATCGCCATCCGGTCGTCCTCGGCGCGCAAGGGCGGGGTGAGCCGGAAGAAGGTGCGGTATTCGCCGACATCGTTCTCATTGAGCGACAGATTGTGGATGGCGACGCCCGCCGTGACATTGGCGCCGTCGGCCTTTGCCCGGCTCACCGCGCCAACCGCCATTGCAGTCGAGATCTTGGCGGCGTGATAGGCGCCGCCGGTCAGCCGCGCCAGCGCCAGGTCCCGCTCCAGCGGGATGAGCTCGGCCTCGCGCGGGATGCCGGAAAGGCCGAGCCAGCTCGCATAAAGGCCCTCGTTCATCACGCCGGCCGAGGCAAGGTCGGCATCCTGGGTTTCATGCGCGATCACGCTACCGAAATCGCGGGCATAAGTCAGCGCGCGGCGCATGACCAAGGCGTTGGCGATCGTGTGTCGACCATCGGTGAAGGCCACGGCGCCGGCTTCGCGCAGCAGGCCGAACTCGGTCATCTCGCGGCCGTCGAGACCCTTGGTGATTGCCGCCGCTGGGAAGATGTTGACGCTTGCGGTGTCCCTTGCCGTGCGCAGCACGAATTCGACCAGCGCCACATTGTCGATCACCGGATTGGTGTCAGGCATCATGACGATGGAGGTGACGCCGCCGGCTGCCGCAGCGACGCTTGCCGAGGCGATGGTCTCGCGGTGCTCACCGCCGGGTTCGCCGATGAAGACGCGGGCATCGATGAGACCCGGAATAATCGTCTTGCCGGCGCAGTCGATGACGACAGCGCCTTCGGGCGCGCCCTGGTTCAGCGCCGCCTTGCCGGCGGCGACGATCCGGCGGCCGTCGACGATTACCGCACCGATCTCGTCGACACCGCGCGAGGGGTCGACGATGCGGGCCTTGTTGAAGACCGTCACGCTCATGCGCCGCGTCCCTCCTGGTTGCGACGCGGGTCTAACAGCGCTTGCATAACCGCCATGCGCACGGCTACGCCCATCTCGACCTGTTCCTGGATGACGCTCTGCGGCCCGTCGGCGATCTCCGAGGCGATCTCGACGCCGCGGTTCATCGGCCCGGGATGCATGACCAGCGCATCCTCCTTGGCCGCTTTCAGCTTCTCGGCGTCGAGGCCGAAATAGCGGAAATATTCGCGGATCGACGGCACGAAGGCGCCTTCCATGCGCTCGCGCTGCAGGCGCAGCATCATCACGACGTCGGCGTCCTTCAGTCCTTCCGCCATCGAGCGCGACACGATCACGCCCATCCTGTCGATGCCCGCGGGCAGCAGCGTGGAGGGTGCGACCACCCGCACCTGCGCGCCGAGCGCGTTCAAGAGCATGATGTTGGAGCGGGCGACGCGCGAATGCAGAATGTCGCCGCAGATCGCCACGATCAGCTTCGACAGCGGTCCCTTGGCGCGGCGTATGGTCAGCGCGTCGAGCAGCGCCTGCGTCGGGTGCTCATGCGCGCCGTCGCCGGCGTTGACCACCGAGCAGCCGACCTTTTGCGCCAGAAGCGCTGCCGCGCCCGCCGACTGATGGCGGATGATCAGGATATCCGGACGCATGGCGTTGAGCGTCATGGCGGTGTCGATCAGGGTCTCGCCCTTCTTCACCGAAGAGCTCGCCACCGACATGTTCATGACGTCGGCCCCGAGCCGTTTTCCGGCGAGCTCGAAGGACGATTGCGTGCGGGTCGAGGCCTCGTAGAAGAGGTTGATTTGTGTCCGGCCGCGCAGCGTCGAGGTCTTCTTTTCAGATTGCCGCGAGATCGAGACGGCCCGGTCGGCGCGATCGAGCAACAGCTCGATATCAGCGGGGGAAAGATCGCGGATGCCTAGAAGATGGCGGTGAGGGAACAGCGGCAGGGACGAAGCGTCGGTCATCTCAAGGCGCTGCTATAGGGTGCGGTCCGGCCAGCCGCAAGCGCCAGCTTTGGATTGCGCGCGTTCTCCCCGGTATTTTCGTCGCGCGCCTTGCATTGCTTGGCTATAAGGCCCGATGGCTTCGGATTCGCGACCGCGGCCTTGAGATGGTAAGGACCTCTCTGCCAACTGAAGGATTGGGCGTGACCGACGAGGTGATCAACCAGCCGCCGCCACTGACGGGCGGCAACGCATGGCGGGGCGATCCGTTGCTCATCCAGCTTGCCGAGCGTTTTTCCGATTCCGTCCGCAAGGATCTGGACGGGCTCGGCAGGTTCGTCATGACGCAGGAAGCACAGGAACTTGCCCGGCTCGCCAACACCGACACACCGAAGCTCAGGACGCATGACCGCCAGGGCCGACGCGTCGATCTGGTCGAGTTTCATCCCGCTTATCACGCGCTCATGCGACGCTCGGTTGCCGGCGGCCTGCATTCCTCGGTTTGGGAAAACGGCGATGCCGAGATCGGCCGCCGGCATCAGGTGAGGGCGGCGCGCTTCTACCTGACCGCGGAGCTCGAGACCGGACATCTTTGCCCCATCACCATGACCAGCGCTTCGCTGGCGGCGCTGATGGCGAGCCCAAAGCTGTTCCGCGAATGGGCGCCGCGCGTGACAACGCGCAAATACGACCAGAGCCAGAAGCCGCCGGTGCAAAAGACCGGGCTTACCCTCGGCATGGGTATGACCGAGAAACAGGGCGGCACCGACGTGCGCGCCAATGTCACAAAGGCCGAGCGCGCGGGAAACGGCTTCTATCGGCTGACCGGGCATAAATGGTTCATGTCGGCGCCGATGTCCGACGCCTTTCTCGTGCTCGGCCAGGTGCCGGAAGGGCTTTCATGCTTCCTGGTTCCGCGCATTCTGGGCGACGGCTCGGGCAATGGCTTCCGTTTCCAGCGCCTGAAGGACAAGCTCGGCAACCGCTCCAACGCCTCGTCGGAGGTCGAGTTCGCCAATGCCATCGGCGAGATGGTCGGCGAGCCGGGCGCCGGGATCAAGACGATCATGGACATGGTCACGCTGACCAGGCTCGACTGCGCCGTCGCTTCGTCAGCGCTCATGCGCGCCGGGCTGGCCGAAGCCGTCCACCACGTGCGCCATCGCCAGGTGTTCGGCACCAGTCTGGTCGATCAACCGCTGATGCAGCGGGTCCTTGCCGACATGGCGCTCGACGTTGCCGCCGCGACGGCGCTGTCGTTCCGGCTGGCGCGTTCCTTCGACGAGGCGGCGAGCGATCGCGGCGAGGCGGCCTTTGCACGCGCCATGACGCCGGTGGTCAAATACTGGGTATGCAAGATCGCACCGGCCTTGCTTTACGAGGCGATGGAGTGCCTCGGCGGCAACGGCTATGTGGAGGAAGCGCCGCTTGCTCGCTATTACCGTGAGGCTCCGGTCAACGCGATCTGGGAAGGCTCCGGCAACGTCATGGCGCTCGACGTGCTGCGTGTGCTTGGCCGCGCGCCAGGCCTGTTCGAGGAGGTGCTGGCCGGCATCGACCGCGACCTCGGCGCCGGCGGGCGGGGCACCATCAGCGTGCTCAATGCGGCCATGCAGGTGGCTTCGACCGACCAGGGCTCTGCTCGCCTGCTGACCGAACAGCTGGCGCTTTCGGCGGCGGCGGCGGAGCTGCGCCGGCTGGGGGCAGGGCGGATCGCCGACGCCTTCGTCGAAACAAGACTCGGCGGCCAATGGCGCACCACCTACGGCATGCTCGATTCGCGCCATGACGCGCGCATGATCATCGACACGCTTTACCCGCCGCTGAATTGAGCGGCCTGAAAGGCGTTCGATCGCCGGCCTGTGGATTGCCGTTAACCTTAACGAATGGTTTCCGTTGCGGGGAGGCTTCGCGGAGCCCACTCTGTCCACCGGAGTAGGGAAATGTTAACCATGACGATCCCGTGCTCCCAGGCAGGAAGCGCATGCGGCACGTTTTGACATCATTTCTGGCCTTGCATTGGGCGGTTGTCTTCGCCCTGCTGGCCTACATCTGCATGGATGGCAATCGCGGCATCGCGTCGGCGCTCGGCGTGCTTGGCGTCTCGCTGCAAAGCAGCCGTTTCCCGGATCTCGATCATGCTCTCGTCGTGGCGCCGCTCGCGGTCGCTCTGCTGATCGTCGCGCTGCTGTTCTGCTGGGCCTTCGTCGAGACGCTGCTCAACATCGCGACAAGGCCGGATGCGGGCGATACGGTGGTGCGGATAGCCTTCATCTGCGCCTCCTTCCTGCTTTCGGTGATTCTCGTCGGCGGCGCCGCGCAAGGCATCAACGGGCTGTTCATGGTCGTCGCCATCCAGATGACGGCGCTGCTCGCCTCTTATGTCGCGGTGCTCGCCGAGCGACGCTCGGCTCTCGCCGCGATGACCTTGCATGAAGGCGAAGCCCCCCTGGTTTCCCATCGCATGGCAGCGGGCGTCGCGCACAGCTCGCTCCTGTCCCGCATCTCCAGCCGGCCGGAAACCAGACCCGGAGGTCGCCGCTGATGCGCGCCTTGTTCGCATTCTGGGCGGCTCCGCTGGTCCTGTTCTGGGGCTGGTTCTTCCTGTCTCTCAACGACATCAATTTCGGCTACGTGATGCTCAGCCGCCAATTGCACGACCTGGTCTTCCAGCTTTACGGCCAGATGCTCGGCGTCGATCCGGGAATCATCCCCGGTATGGTGGCGCGGGCCTGTGTGTTCGACAGTTTCCTGCTGCTCGGGCTGGTGGCATTCCGCCGCCGGCGCCAAATCGCCGAATGGATCAGGCGGCGCCGGGAAGGCCCTGTCAGCCCTGATCAGCTTGGCCGAGCGACTGGAGTCGGTCCAACGCTCCCTGCAGAATAAAGGCCGCCGCCGCCGAATCGATCTTGCCGGCGCGCTTCTTGCGCGAGAAATCCATCTCGATCAGCGTCCGTTCCGCCGCGACCGTCGACAGCCGCTCGTCCCACAGCACGAAGGGCAGGTCGGACAAGGCGGCCATGTTGCGCGCGAAGGCGCGGGACTTCTGGGCGCGCGGACCTTCCGATCCGTCCATGTTGACGGGAAGGCCGAGCACGATCGCGCCGACATTGTCCTTCTCGAGCTGAGCCAGCAACTGGGCGGCATCGAGCGAAAACTTCTTGCGCAGGATGACCGGGCGCGGATGGGCGAAGGACAGGCTTCGGTCCGACACCGCCACGCCGATCGTCTTGTCGCCCAGATCAAGCCCGGCGAGCGTGCGGCCGCCCGCGAGAAGTGCCGGCAATTCCTCGATGCTTATGATGCCCAACCGCTCGTCCTGGTTAGTCGCCGCGCGGCTTTTTGATCGGCCGCGGGACTTTCAATTTGCTTTCGGCGTTCTATCCTCCGGCAACGAGAAAATCGAGGAATTCCTTCATGAAACTGACCTGGTATGGACATTCGGCATTCCGCATCGAGACCAACGACGCCAAGATCCTCATCGACCCGTATCTGGTCGGCAATCCGTCATGGACGGGCGGCTGGGAAAATCCAGCCGAAGGGGTGACGCATGTTCTTCTGACCCATGGCCACAGCGATCATATCAGCGGCGCCGCCGAGGTGCTGAAGAAGAGCGGCGCCATGCTTGTCGCCAATTTCGAGATCTGCATGTATCTCGTCGGCCAGGGCGTCAGCGATAAGAAGATTAATCCCGGCAATATCGGCGGTACGGTCGATTGCGGTCCCTTCACCGCCACTTTCGTCCAGGCTTTGCACTCCTCTTCGTTCGGCGGACAAGACGGTACCAACACCTATCTCGGCAATCCGGGCGGGCTCGTGCTGCATTTCCCGGAGGACAAGACGCTCTACCACATGGGCGACACCGACATCTTTTCCGATATGGGGCTGATCAACGAATTGCATGAACCGAAGATCGGCATCGTGCCGGTCGGCGATCGCTTCACCATGGGCGGCGCGGTGGCTGCCCTAGCCTGCCGCCGCTTTTTCCGCTTCGATACGGTCGTTCCCTGCCATTTCGGCACCTTCCCGATGATCGACCAGACCGCCGACAAATTCGTCGCCGGCATGGAGGGATCCGGCGTCAAGGTGGCGCTGCCCGAGATCGGCAAGGCGATCACGATCTAGGCGTTCGCCCTATGTAGTAGGGTACACTACCTAGAGCGGCGCCCGAAGCACCGCATCCCGGTCGGCGGCATGATCTATGTTGCGCCGCAAGCGCGGCGCCGCTATAGCCCGCACTGGTTTTCCCGAGGCAAATAGACATGTCCGTTGATCTTCAGACCGTGAAGCGCGTCGCGCACCTTGCCCGCATTGCCGTGAGCGAGCAGGATGCCGAGCGCATGACAGGCGAGCTGAACGCCATCCTTGGCTTCGTCGAGCAGTTGAACGAGGTGGACGTCTCCGGCGTCGAACCGATGACTTCGGTCACGCCGATGGAGATGAAGAAGCGGCAGGATATGATCACCGACGGCAACAAGGCGGTCGACATCGTCGCCAACGCGCCGGCCATGGAAGAGAATTTCTTCCTCGTTCCCAAGGTTGTGGAGTAAGGGCAGGATGGCCGTCGAAATCGGCGTCGAGACGCCCTTGCAGGACGACGTGCGCGCGCTGGTCGCAGAACTCAACACCGCGCTGCTCGAACTGACGCCGCCGGAACATTGCTATCACCTCACCGTCGAGCAGATGGCTGGCCACGACACGACCGTGTTCGTCGCCCGCGACGCTGGCCTTGCGGTCGGCTGCGGCGCGCTGAAGCGTCATGCGGACGCGGTCGGCGAGGTCAAGCGCATGTACACGCGGCCCACGCATCGCGGCCAGAAGATCGGTGCCCAAATCGTTGCGCGGATCGAGGGTCTGGCGCGGCAGGAAGGCCTGAAGCGCCTGGTTCTGGAGACCGGCGATCGCCACCCTGCCGCCTGGGCCGTCTACGAACGCGCCGGGTTTTCGCGTTGCGGCCCGGTGCTGGAATATCCCGACTCGGAATGGTCGGTGTTTTACGAAAAGAGCCTTGCCTGATGAGCGACCTCACACATCTCACCATTTCCGAGGCCCGCGCCAAGCTGCGCGGCAAGGAGATTTCGGCTGCCGAGATCACCGAAGCCTATCTCTCGGCGATCGAGCGCGCCAATCCGGTGCTCAATGCCTATGTCGCGGTGACCGGCAACAAGGCGCGCGAGATGGCCAAGGTTTCCGACGCGAAGCTCGGCAAGGGCGAGGGCGGGGCGCTCGAAGGAATTCCGCTCGGCATCAAGGATCTGTTCGCCACCGAAGGCGTCCACACCCAGGCCTGCAGCCATGTGCTCGACGGTTTCCAACCGCGCTACGAATCGACCGTCACATCCAATCTGTGGGCCGACGGCGCCGTTATGCTCGGCAAGCTCAACATGGACGAGTTCGCCATGGGCTCCTCCAACGAGACCTCCTATTACGGCCCGGTCATCAATCCTTGGCGGCGCTCGCGCCTCGACACGGTGGTGACGCCGACGACGCATCAGGGCGACGGCGGGTTTGTCTCGGCCGGCGGCGCGAAGACCGCGCGGACGTTGGATAACGCCCAGCTGGTGCCGGGCGGCTCCTCCGGCGGATCGGCTTCCGCGGTCGCCGCCTTCCTCTGCGCCGGCGCCACCGCGACCGATACCGGCGGCTCGATCCGCCAGCCGGCAGCCTTCACCGGCACCGTCGGCATCAAGCCGACCTATGGCCGCTGCTCGCGCTGGGGCGTGGTCGCTTTCGCGTCCTCGCTCGACCAGGCCGGTCCGATCGCGCGCGATGTGCGCGACGCCGCGATCCTATTGAAGTCGATGGCCTCCTCCGACCCGAAGGACACGACGTCGGTCGATCGGCCGGTGCCGGACTACGAGGCGGTGATCGGCAAGCCGATCAAGGGCATGAAGGTCGGCATTCCGAAGGAGTACCGCGTCGACGGCATGCCCGAGGATATCGAGGCGCTCTGGCAGAAAGGAATTGCCTGGCTGAAGGATGCCGGGGCGGAGATCGTCGATATCTCGCTGCCGCACACCAAATACGCGCTGCCGGCCTACTACATCGTGGCGCCGGCCGAGGCCTCGTCCAACCTCGCCCGCTATGACGGCGTGCGCTACGGGTTGCGCGTGCCCGGCAAGGACATCGTCGACATGTATGAGAAGACGCGCGCCGCCGGCTTCGGCCCCGAGGTTAAGCGCCGCATCATGATCGGCACCTATGTGCTTTCCGCGGGTTACTACGACGCCTACTACCTGCAGGCGCAGAAGGTGCGCACGCTGATCAAGCGCGATTTCGAGACCGTTTTTGCTGCCGGTGTCGACGTCATCCTGACCCCGGCCACACCGTCGGCTGCCTTCGGCGTCGCCGACGAGGACATGAACGCCGATCCAGTGAAAATGTATCTCAACGACATCTTCACCGTGACGGTGAACATGGCCGGGTTGCCGGGGATATCGGTGCCCGCCGGCCTTGACCGCAAAGGCCTGCCGCTCGGCCTGCAGCTCATCGGCAGGCCGTTCGACGAGGAAACGCTGTTCCAGACCGCCCACGTCATCGAACAGGCCGCGGGCAGGTTCCAGCCGGACAAGTGGTGGTAGCGTTGTCCCTCATCTAGTCCGTTAGCGTTGTGGCGTCCTTTGCGCGTCCAAACGGACGCGCGGCGCCGTAATGGGGTGAGGGATGTTCTATTATCTTTCCAAGATCCTCTGGTTTCTCGTCCAGCCGCTCAATCTGGCGATCTTCCTGCTGCTCGCCGGTCTGCTGGCGGCGCTCTCCCGCCGCCCTCGGCTGGCCGGCACCGGCAGCGTGCTCGCCTTCCTGATCCTCGCGCTTTCGGCCTGGACCTCGCTTGGCGCAATGATGCTCAATCCGCTGGAGGAACGCTTTCCCAAGCCGCCGCTGCCGGACAAGGTCGACGGCATCGTCGTGCTCGGCGGCGCTTTCGAGGGCGCGATCAATCTGGCGCGCGGCGGCTATGAGCTGAACAGCGGCGGCGATCGCATGGTCGAGACGGCGATCCTCGCTAGGCGTTTTCCGCAAGCGAATGTGGTCGTCTCCGGCGGCAATGGCGAGCTTTTCCTGGACGGCGAGGGCGATGCCGACACCGCGCCGCGCCTGCTTGGCGCGCTGGGGGTCGCGCCCGATCGCCTGATTCTTGAGAACAAGTCCCGCAACACGTACGAAAATGCAGTCTTCACCCGCAGGCTGGTCGAGCCGAAACCGGGCGAGACATGGCTGCTGGTGACGTCTGCCTTCCATATGCCGCGCGCCAAGGCGCTGTTCGACAAGGCCGGTTTTCCAACCGTCCCTTGGCCGGTCGATTACCGGACCTCAGGCAAGGAAGGCATCGGTCTGTTCCGCGACAATCCGGCCGATTCGCTGCAGGCGACCACCATGGCGATCCGCGAATGGATCGGGCTCTCCGCCTATTGGCTGTCGGGCCGCATCGATCAACCTTTCCCGGCGCCGGGCGGCTGACCGAGCACTGCCTGGCGCGCGGCCGAGAAGAACTGGCGCCGCACAAGCACGGCAAGCAGCACCAGCGTCGACAGCACGAACACCGTCGGGCCGACGAACGAGCCGAGATAGCCGATCGAGAAGAAGACGGCGCGCAGGCCGGAATTGAAATGCTTGCCGGCAAGCACGTTCATGCGGGTGGCCCGCCACACCGCCGCCCCGCTAACCGGATTGCGCGAGGCCTCGCCATGCGGGACCGGCACGGCACCGATCAGGATCGAGCAGTAGTTGAACAGCCGGTAGGCCCAGCCGAATTTGAAGAAGGCGAAGGCGAGGATCAGCACCAGGCCGAACATCTTGGTCTGGAAGGCTTCGCGGGAGGATGCGGAGGCCAACGGCAGGTCAGCCATTATGGTTAGAACCCGGTCGGAAGCCCCGAGAAGGGCAAAGCAGCCGCCGAGCGCGATCAGAGAGCTCGAGGCAAAGAAGGCGGTGCCTTGCTGCAGCCCGGACATGATGGCGGTGTCGACTATGCGCACCTCGCGCTCGGCCATGTTGCGCATCCAGGCTTCGCGCTGAGCGTTGATGGCCGTGGTCAGCGACCTGCGGCTAACGAGCTTGCCGTCGGAGGCCAGCGTATGCAGCACCCAGACGACCAGGAAAAAGGCCAGAGCGGCCAGGTCTGTCGCCGAAAGATGAAGGGAATCGCCCATACGTTCTTTTACCACAGGCTGGGCGCTTCGACGGCGGAAGCAAGCGGTACATGTCGCTGCCGGAGCAAACAAGGTCGGCTGACGCCGCGCCGCGACATGCAAAACAGCGGAAACATCGCGAGAATTCCTATATGTAAGTTTTGAGCGGCCTCCAGGAGACAGCGGCGCGTGTTCCTTTCGGTTTTCGACCTGTTCAAGATCGGCATCGGTCCATCGAGCTCGCATACGATGGGGCCGATGACGGCTGCCCGCCGTTTCCTCGACGAGATCCTCGCCGACGACTGGCCGCGCCCGGCCGGCGTCAAGGTCGATCGCATCGGCGCCAGCCTGCACGGCTCGCTCGCTTATACCGGGATCGGCCATGGCTCGGACCGCGCCGTCATCCTCGGACTGGCCGGCGAGACGCCGCAGACAGTCGATCCGGATGAGGCGGATAGCATCGTTGCCCGCATCGGAACGGAGAAACGGATTTCGCCGCCTGGGCATCCGGCCTACCGCTTCGACCCGGCCAAGGATCTGGTGCTCGACCGCAAGACGCCGTTGACCGGCCATGCCAACGGCATGGTCTTCTATGCCTACGATGCGTCCGACCGGCTGCTGCTCAAGCGCATCTATTATTCGATCGGCGGCGGCTTCGTCGTTTCCGAGGAAGAGTTGCAGCGCATGAAGTCCAAGGGCTCGGTAACGACGGAAGGCAAGAAGGTGCCTTATCCGTTCAAGAACGCCGTCGAGATGCTTGCGATGGCGGCCAAGAGCGGGCTTTCGATCGCCGAGATGAAGCGGTCCAACGAGGAAACGCATATGTCGCGCGAGGAGCTGGACGCCGGCCTCGACGCGATCTGGAGCGCCATGAAAGGCTGCATCGACCGCGGGCTGTCGCAGGACGGCATCATGCCGGGCGGACTGAAGGTGCGGCGCCGCGCACGCCAATTGCATGACAAGCTGCAGGAACAGTGGCAGCAGAACCGGCCCAACCCCTTGCTAGCCAATGACTGGCTGTCGATCTATGCCATGGCGGTGAACGAGGAGAACGCCGCCGGCGGGCGCGTGGTGACTGCGCCGACCAACGGTGCCGCCGGCACGCTGCCGGCGGTGCTGCGCTACTGGCTGCATTTCCATCCCGAAGCCGACCAGCCGAGCATCCGCGACTTCCTGCTGACGGCCGCCGCCGTCGGCGGCATCATCAAGTCAAACGCTTCGATCTCGGGCGCCGAGGTCGGCTGCCAGGGCGAAGTGGGATCCGCTTCGGCAATGGCGGCGGCCGGGCTTTGCGCGGTCATGGGAGGCACTCCGGAGCAGGTCGAGAACGCCGCCGAAATCGCGCTCGAGCACCACCTCGGCATGACCTGCGATCCGGTCGGCGGCCTGGTGCAGGTGCCCTGCATCGAGCGCAATGCGCTGGGCGCGGTCAAGGCGGTGACAGCCGCCTCGCTCGCCATCAAGGGCGACGGGACGCATTTCGTGCCGCTGGATGCTGCGATCGAGACCATGCGCCAGACCGGTCTCGACATGAACGAGAAATACAAGGAAACCAGCCTCGGCGGACTCGCTGTCAACGTGGTCGAGTGCTGACCTTGCCCTTTCCACCGGCGGGCTTGGTTTGCCGAAGCGATCGAAACGGCCGCGCTGGCCTCATGATTTGGCTGCAGTCGGCCTGTGCATAATCCCGCTTGGCGTTGAATGCCTCCGGCGCTGTCGCTAGATTGCGGGCATGTCTCTGAATCTCGTCAAACTCTGCGTCGGCTGCGACAGCGTCGAGGACCTGGAAGAGTGGATCGCCCTCCGTCTCGACGAGCGGTGCCGCGCCGGCGAGCCGGCCGAGCACTGGCACACCACGCGCATGGTGCCGACGCGCGGTGGGGAGATCACCGATGGCGGCTCGCTCTACTGGGTGATCAAGGGCAACGTCCAATGCCGGCAGCTGATCACGGAGATCCGGCCTTTCGTCGACGGCGAAGGCATCGGCCGCTGCCATCTCGTGCTTGATCCCGAAGTGGTGCGCACCGACTGGCAGCCGCGCCGCGCCTTCCAGGGCTGGCGTTATCTTAAGCCCTCCGATGCGCCGGCCGATCTCGGCAAGGGCAGGGCCGCATTGGCCGAGATGCCGCCGAAACTGCGCCTGGAGCTTGCGGATCTCGGCCTGCTGTAAGACTCCAGGTCCTCATCTTCCGCTTGCTGGCCCTTCGAGCGGCCCGGTGTGGGGCTTGCAAGCACCGCCCCTGCGCCACATCTTGATTTCGATGCACAATCATTTGAATGGCGGTGCAAACTGATGGGCGTGATCATCGCATTGGCAGCCGTGCTCCTGGTGCTTTTCGGCGCCGCGACAATCTTTGTGCGTGCCGACGCAGCGAGGATGGCGGACAGTCTCAGAACGCTTGGGCCCGCGCTGTTGGGCCTGATCGGCGCGACGATGCTCGTGGTCGGCCGCAGCAGCTTTGGCGGCCTGCTGATGATTGCGGCTGCAGGCTGGTATGCCTGGATGCGGGCGAGGCGACCGCCACCGAAACTTGTCGTGGCCAAACGCTCAACCGTGCGCACCGCGGCTCTCGAAATGGAGCTCGACCACGACAGCGGCAAGCTCGAAGGCCTTGTTCTCGCCGGCCATTATGAGGGGAGAATGCTGAGCGCCATGGGGATCGCCGAGCTGCAGCAACTCCATGTCGAGCTGCGGCCGGACCCGGAGAGCCGCCAACTGCTAGAGACGTATCTTGACGGCCGTTTTCCCGTCTGGCGCAAGGACGCGCAGCCGGACAGTGGCGAAGGGCTGGGTGTTGCGCCAGGTGCGGGCGCCATGACTAAGGAGGAGGCCTACAAGATCCTTGGTCTTGAAGCGGGGGCTGCCGCGGCGGATATCCGCAAGGCGCACCGCCGCCTGATGCAGCGCCTGAACGCCGATGTCGGCGGCACGTCTGTCCTGGCGGCGCGGATCAATGAAGCCAAGGACGTCTTGCTCTCCAATCACGACTAGTCTCCTTCGACGCGGAACTTCCCGGGAGGTTCAAAAGCCGCCTATTGCTGGACGGCGTAGCACTCGATCTTCTTTCGCTTCAGGGCGTCGCAAGCTTTCCAGGCTGCGTCCTTCGAGCCGAAACCGCCGAAGCGGGCGCGGTAGTAGGTGACGCCGCCCTTGTCGAACGCGACCGTGAAGCCCGATGCGTCGGCCAGCACCTTCGGCGCCTGCTTGGTCGTCTTGTCGAGAAGCGCCTGAGCCCCCGATTGCGTCGGCGAGGACGCGACCTGCACCACCCATCCCGACGGCAGCGAGGCCGTCTTGACCGGATCGATGGCCGGGGCGGCGGCTGCGGCCGGCTCGGCGTAAGCGGCAACCGTCTGGGACGTGGCTTCGGGCTGTGATGCGGTTTCGGTCTCTGAGGTGGTTTCTTGGGGCGCGGCTGCCGGAGCCATGGCGGCCACCGCAACCGTCTTCACCTTCCTGACCTGGATCACCGGCTTGGTTTCCTCAGCGACCGGCGCGCTGTCATCGGCTGAAGCGACTTCGTCGACAGCCGGTTTTTCGTCCGGAGTCGGCGCGTCATGCTTGGGCAGGAGGACCTTGGCCAGAGCCTTGATCGGATTGCCGCCGCCCGCCTTGGCGATCAGGTTGCCGCCGCCGCGGGTCGAGGCGCGCGGAAGGTAGGTGTTGATCAGTGAAGCCATCTGGTTGTCGCGGCTGCGGCCGGAAGCGCCGCCCATCACCACTGCGACGAGGCGGCGATCGCCATCGGCGACTGAGGAGACCAGGTTGTAGCCGGAAGCGCGCGTGTAGCCGGTTTTGATGCCGTCGACACCCTTGATGCGGCCGAGCAGGCGATTATGGCCGTTGATGCGCTGGCGGCCATAGAGGAACGAGCGCTGCGAGAAATAGCCGTAATATTGCGGGAAGTGCTCGCGGAGCGCGATGCCGAGCATCGCCATGTCGTGCGCCGTGGTGAACTGGCCCGGATCGGGCAGGCCATTGGCATTGCGGAAGACAGTGCCGTTCATGCCAAGCTGGCGTGCCTTGGCCGTCATCATGCGGGCAAAATTGTCTTCGCTGCCGCCGAGCAACTCGCCCAGCGCGGTCGCCGAGTCGTTCGCCGACTTCGTCACCATCGACAGGATCGCGG
>NZ_RZSN01000074.1:0-26290 GCF_003997315.1 Mesorhizobium sp. M1A.F.Ca.IN.020.04.1.1 | reverse complement strand
GCACGATGGCGAGCACGACGATGGCAAGGCCTGCTTCAAGCCCGAGGTCGATCTTGCGGGAGCCCAGCGCGCGGTTGATTTCGGTGCCCAGACCGCCGGCGCCGATCAGCGCCGCGAACACCACCATCGACAGCGACAGCATGATCGACTGGGTCAGCCCCGCCATGATCGTGGGCAGCGCCGAGGGCAATTCGACCTTCCACAGAAGCTGGTTCTTGGTGGCGCCGAAGGACTCGCCCGCCTCGATGATCGCCTTGGGCACCGAGACGATGCCGAGATGGGTGAGACGCACCGCCGTCGGGATGACGAAGATGATGGTGACGATGAGGCCAGGCGCGTTGCCCAGCCCGAAAAGCGTCAGCACCGGGATCAGGTAGACGAAGGTCGGCAGCGTCTGCATCAGGTCAAGCACCGGCAGCATCACGCGGTAGACCTTCGGCTTGTGCGCCGCCCAGATGCCGAGCGGCACGCCGATCGCCATTGCCATGGCGGCGGCGGCCACCACCAGCACCAGTGTCTGCACCGTCTGCTTCCAGAGGTTCTGGTTGATGATGAAGATGAGGCCGATGAAGACGCCGATGGCGAGTGGCCGCGAGCGTTGCAGGAACCAGGCGATGACGGCGACGACCAGCGCCAGCAGCACCGGCGGCAGCATCAGCAGGAGGTCCACCGCCCCGTCGAGGATGAAGTTCAGGCCGTTCGAAAAGGCCCTGAAGACGGTGTCGAAATTTTCGGTGAGGAAGCCGAAGAAGGCCTTGCCCCATGGACCTATGGGAATCTTGTAGGCGACCAGAAATTTCGAGATCGGATCCATCTTTCCCCTCTTTGGTCCTTGCCGCCCCTGCCGAGCGGTCACCTTCTCACAGCATATGAAAAAGGGCAGCCTTTTCCAGCGGCTGCCCCTTTCCGGAGATCATGCCGGACTCAAAGCCGGCTCAGCTCCCAAGCGCAGTCTTGATGGCCGCAGCCGCATCGCCGCCGTCGAAGGTGGTCACGCCGGCGATCCAGGGCGCGATCGCGTCCGGATGCTTCTTCAGCCAGTCGGTGGCGACCGTCTGGGCATCGCCGCCTTTCAGGATCGCGTCCATCATCTCGCCTTCCATATCGAGATTGAATTTCAGGTTGGAGATGAACTTGCCGGCATTCGGGCACTCGGCGGTGTAGCCCTTGCGCGTGTTGGTATAGACGGTGGCGGCGCCGAAACCGCTGTCGCCCATCCCTTCGAGATAGGTGATCTTCATCGCGCCCATCACCGGATGCGGCGTCCAGCCGAGGAAGGCGATCCACTCATTGTTCTTCATCGACTGCTCGGCCTGCGTCAGCATGCCGGCTTCCGAGGACTCGACCAGCTCGAAGCCTTCGAGATTGTCCTTCGGGTTCTTGATCATGTCGAGGATGATGCGGTTGCCGTCATTGCCGGCCTCGATGCCGTAGATCTTGCCGTTGAACTTGTCCTTGAACTTGCCGAGATCGGTCAGCGTCTTGACGCCCGCATCCGCGACATAGGTCGGCACGACGATGCCGTAGCCGGCGCCGGTCAGGTTGGTGCTTACCGTCTCGACCGAGCCGTCGGCGGTATAGTCCTTGATGTCATTGGTCATCGACGGCATCCAGTTGCCGAGAAAGACGTCGAGGTCCTTGTTCTTCAGCGACGCATAGGTCACCGGCACCGAAAGCTGGATCACCTGCGGCTCGTAGCCGAGCGCGGTGAGCAGCACCGAAGCCAGCCCGGTGGTTGCCTGGATATCGGTCCAGCCGACATCGGACAGTCGCACGGCCTTGCAGCTCGCCGGATCGCCGGCATAGGCCGCGGTCGTGGACAGAAGCGCCGCCAGCCCGAGGCCGGCGACGAAGGATTTCATACGCGACATGAACTTTCTCCCATTGCGGTTTTTTAAAGCGGCGCGAAGTCACGGTTCTTGCGCCCGCCTTGTTTCGCCAGCCAAACACCATTTTGATGCGGTTTCAAGCGGTTCCACACCGCGATCAACGGCGCGCGCTTGCCATTCAGCGACATGCCGCGCTTTCCGGCGGGCCCGCTTTTTTGGTGGAAGGAGCCCGCGGCCCCTTCCCCGCCCCGCAGCAATTGAGCTTAAACACCCATATGGCCAAGCTCTACTTCAACTACGCAACGATGAATGCCGGCAAGACGACGATGCTCCTGCAGGCATCCTACAACTATCGCGAACGCGGCATGACGACGATGCTGTTCGTCGCCGGCCATTATCGCAACGGCGACAAGGGACTGATCTCGTCGCGCATCGGTCTCGAGACCGAGGCCGAGATGTTCCGTGACGGCGACGATCTCTACGCCCGCGTCGCCGAGCATCATGAGCACGCCACCGTGCATTGCATATTCGTCGACGAGGCGCAGTTCCTCGAGGAGGAGCAGGTCTGGCAGCTGGCCCGCATCGCCGACCGGCTGAACATCCCGGTCATGTGCTACGGCCTGCGCACCGATTTCCAAGGCAAGTTGTTTTCCGGCTCGCGCGCGCTGCTCGCCATCGCCGACGATCTGCGCGAAGTGCGCACCATCTGCCGCTGCGGCCGCAAGGCGACGATGGTCGTTCGCCTCGGTCCCGACGGCAAGGTGGCAAAGCAAGGCGAGCAGGTGGCGATCGGCAAGGACGTCTATGTCTCGCTCTGCCGCCGGCACTGGGAAGAGGAAATGGGCAGGGCTGCGCCCGACGACTTCATCGGCTTTGCCCGCAACTGAGACGGGGAGCCTCGCGACTTCCGACTAAGTTGGGCAATCGCTGCCATGCGCCGGCTGATGGCCGCTTGATTGCCACGATTCGGCACAACAGATTTGCACACTCCCCAGCGCCGCAGCTTGTCCGCAAAAACAAGAGCTTAAGGCATACCAGCTAAAGCTGCCTGAAGGCGGCGCGCATTACTCCGGCATGAGCATGCTTGCCTTATCTTTCAAGGACCTGGCCAATTCTTTTGTTTTGCCACGTCTCCCTGTCTTCCTTCTTTCAATCCCTTGAGCCCCCACATATATTCGGCGACGTGCGACACGAAACCGGATGCCGAAGCGGGAGGCCCCTATGGCGACGTTGCAGAATTTCGATGCCGAAATTGCCAAGACCAAGCAGGTCGTCGAGGACATGCGCACCAAGATCGAGCAGTCCGGAACCGTGCTCGACACGCTGGCGCAGGCCGACAGGAAGATCGGCGATGCCAATTTCGACCTCGAGAACGCCCGCATCGAGGACGTGCTGAAACAGCAGAAGGTCATGGAAGGCAATATCGCCGACCTGATCATCGGGCTGGAGGACGCCACCAATGTCTTCGGCGCCGAATTCGAGAGCATGAAGAGCTACACCGGCTGGGAAAATCTCGTCGGCGTCTTCTCCGAGCAGCGCAAGCAGCGCATGCGCACCGACCGAGTGCGCAACATGTCGCTCGCCGGCAATTTGCAGGAGCTGCTGGCGAAATCGGACACCATCGTCGGCATCCTGAAAGCCCAGAAGCAGATCCTCGACCAGCGCTACAAGACCTCCGAAGCTAGCCTGTCGCAGGTGATCGAGCGCCGCAAGGCGACTATGACCAATCTCGAGGCGGTGCAGAAACGCATCGAGGAACTCAACCCGATGCTGCTCGACATCGAGAACAAGATCGCCGCCTCGACCAGCCAGAAGGAACGCACCCAGCTCGAGGGCGAGCGTTCGAAGATGGCGACCGAGTACAACGAGAAGCAGGCCAAGGAGCAGGAGCTGCTGGCCGAAAGCCAGACGCTGGAGCGCTACACCTCGATGTTTCAGACGTTTGTCGATTCCCTCAACAACCAGATCGCCGCGCAGTCGACGCTGATCAACAAGCTGACAATCGACACCGAGCAGCGCATCGTGCTCTACAAAGCTCTGGAAGACTCGCTGAAGACGGCCGCCCAGCAGGACGTTGCCCACAAGATCAACACGCTGGGCAGCCAGGTCGACAACACGGCCGAGGAGACGATGGCCGGCATCGGCGCCGCTTCGCAGAAGCACATCGGCGATCTCTTGGAGATGCACGAGAAGAATATGGTGGCCACCGCCGACATCCAGCGCCGCAAGAAACTCGCCGACGACGCCTTCGCCCGCCGCTTCGACGAGGTGATGAAGAAGCACAATTCGGCGAACTACGTGCAGCAGTAGGCGGTGTGACGGCATTCTTCGACACGGCGGTGCCATGACCCCCGAAAATGAAGCGGCGGCGCGCTACTTCTTCGCCATCACCGCAGCGCTGAGCGGGCTCGAACTGTTCATGCGCGACGATCGCTCGCCGCTCTACCGGCACGGCATCGTCGCCAAGATCGTCGCCGAATACATCGCCCGGCTGGAAAACTCATTCGACTGCTGGCGCAACCGGCTGGGCTTCATGGATACGTTCCGCATTTCGCGCGCCGACAGCGGCTATCCGGTGTTCCAGAATCTGCTCGAATTGGAGAACGACCGCCGACAGGCAGATAGCCGGTTGGCCAACATTCCGCAGGCCGGCGAGTTGCGCGAGGAGATGGCCGACTTCATCCTGCGCCACAAGGAATTGCCTGTGGCGCTGCAAAGGTCGATGGCCGAGCGGCTCTATCTGGAGGGTGTCAAGAGCGAGACCACCTTCGGTCCGTTCACCCTGGCGCAGACGGCCAAAGTCTCGGTCAATCCGAAGACCATGCGGCCTTACTACCTCGTCCACTGGGCCTCGTTCGACGGCAGCGCCAACCTGCCGCTGATCTATATGGTGACGGTCGAGGACTCCTCCGAGAGCATGGTGCGACAGCTCGTCGACGCGAACGGCAAGCTGAACGAGAAGATCGACATTCCGCTTCCTGTCGATGGCCTGCTCAACCCCGAGCTTGCCCACCGCTTCGACGATTTCACCGAGAAGAATTCCGCCTACACGCTGTCGCCGGCGACCATCGCGGTCAATCTCGACAAGGATTTCGAGCCGCTGCACCCGAAGCAGTTGCGGCGCGTCGTGCTCGGCCCGTTCTATTCGGCCGGGATCACCGAGAACAATTCGACCGTTACCGAGGTTCTGGCCAAGGTGCGCAAGCCGGAGAACGCCTGGTTGCTCACCTGGACCATCCAGGAAGTCTTTTCCAAGTCCGAGAAGCCCGGCCGCAAGGGGCTGTTCTCCAGCGAAAAGTCTACGCAGGAATTCTTCATCAACACCGACGACCTCGAAGCGGCGCGCCAAGGCGTCTCCAGCTACGAGAACCACGCGCTGATCCCGCACGAGGCCTATCAGGCGCTCTATGCCGCGGGCGAAGCGCAGAAGATCTTTTCCGGCTACAAGGTCCACATCCTGTCCAAAGGGCAGGTCATCAGCGATGTGTGACCGTCGAATCGCGGAGTATCCGTAATGGACACCGGGCTGACCACGATCTCGGAATCGACAATCGAAAAGCATCGCGCCACCGCGCAGAGCTTCATCACCCGCATCGTCGTGCTGGAGGATCCATCGCGCGAGTCCGGCACCGCGCTCGCCGGCACCAACCGGCGCTTCGTCTCGACCGTCTCGGCCGGTTCGGTGCGCCGCACGCGCGAGGTCGAACTGTCGAAAACGGTCGCCGCGATCCATCCCGACGACCAGCTGATGAGCATCCCCCAGCACATGCTTCTCTACCGCGCCCGCCGCGGCCTGGCGATCGCGCTGGCCATATCGGATGTCTTTGCCGAAGGATCCGATCTCGAAAGCCTGCAGGCCAAGAACGCGCGTGCCCCGCTCGAAGGCGACGAGGCGGCGACATTCAAGAAGCTGCTGTCGGCCTCCGCCTACGTTTCGGCTTTCAGCTTCGCCTCCTACCTGTTCCAGCTGATCGATAGCGACGGCGAGGCGCCGAACGACAGTCCCGAACCCGACTTCCTGTTCGACACGCCGCAGGACGCGGTGAAGTCGATCGTGGCCGGCCTCGACAAGGCGATTGCCGGCTCCAAGGACGATGCCGATCTGATGACCAGGGCGCGCGCATTCGCCCGCGTCGCCATCGACGGGCTGCTCGCGCGCAAGGGGCGCTTCGACGGCATCGGTCCGTTCGAGAACGCGCATATCCGCATTGATGCCGACGACTTCACCCTCGACGGTTTCGACGTCGCGCCCGGCAAGCGCTTGAAGCCGCTGGTGATGACCTTCAAGAAGCCGGAAGAGGTCGTCGGCAATCACATCGCCAAATACCAGTCGGTGAAGCTCGCCAAGATGCTGATGGCCTATGATTTCGAACGCGAGCTGAACCCCTTCGTCGAGCTCGGCGGCTTTCTGTTCACCTTCATCGGCGACGGCGCGCCAGGCACCGGCAAGACGACGCTGATCCAAATGATCGCCGGCCTCCTCAACAACTATTGTCAGGTGGCCGGCTATCCCTTCGTCTACGAGAATTTCGGCGTCGACCAGATTTCTTCCTACCAGGGCAAATCCGGCCAGAACTGCCGGCAGTTCATCAACAATGTGCTCAATCCGCGGGCCATCGGTTTCGGCACCATCGACGACATCGACCAGGTGGCGGCGCGCCGCTCCGATGACCGCGCATCCGCCGGTCAGCAGGAGATCACGGGCGTCCTCATGGACGCATTCGCCGGCGCTTCCACCGTGGTGCGCGGCAACTGCTCCTTCGGCATGTTTTCCAATTACCCCGAAAATGTCGACGATGCGCTGCGCCAGCGCGCCGGCGCCCGCTGGCTGGTCGACGGCCCGCAGAGCCGCGACGACTACATCGATATCTTCGTGCTGCTCGCCGGCAAGAACCACAAGATCCCGCTGGGCAAGCACGAGCTCTATGCCGCGCAGGAAATCCAGCGCGCCGTGACTGCGGCTTATGAGGAGCACGAGAAGCCGCAGGAAGACGGGCTGATGAAGGTCTATGAGCGCTATATGAAGGAGAACGGCGCGCCGAAGACGATGGCCGATATCGGCACCTACCTGCACATGATCAAGAATGCCGAGCCGCGCTTCACCGGCCGCGCCATCAAGAATGTGACCGACGCCATCAAGATGCGCGCCATGGATATCGAGCTGCCGGACGACTGGTTCGAGAAGCCGGAAGCCTTCATGCACAAGAGCTACGACGACAAGAAGGCGATGATCGAGGAGTTGCGCGGGCCGTTCTCGATGGACATGGTCATGCAGGAGATCAACCGCTACGCCGATTCCGAATTCCGCTACTCCGACAAGTCCGACGACGCGGCGGTCGAGAAGCTTTTGCGCGACGCGCGGCTCCGCGAACGCGCCGCGCGCGAGATGGAGGAGCTGAAGAACAAGGGGCTTTGGAATGCGTAGGCTTCCTTCGCTGCCCGCAAGTGCGGAAGGATGTGGTGCCAACGTCGGCGCCTCCCTCTCCCCGTCCTTCACGGGGAGAGGGTAAGGGTGAGGGGCAGCGCCGTGTGTGGACCAGAAGTCGCTACAACGAAACGGGCAAGACGCCTCCGGCAGTCGGATAACGACGCGGAAACAGCTCTTTGGATGGAACTGCGCGACAGACGATTGAATGGCCATAAGTTTGTGCGGCAGTTTCCGATAGGCAATTATTTCGCTGATTTTGCCTGCAGGGAGTGCCAGCTCGTTGTCGAGGTCGATGGCAGCCAGCATGCAGGCAACAGCTACGACCAGATCAGGGATCGCTTCCTGGTCTCAAACAATTGGTCCGTTCTCCGCTTCTGGAATGTCGATGTCTTGAAGAAGCGGGATGAGGTGCTCGAAACCATACTTGCTGCGATCGAATGCCGTCTCGATCGTCTGATCGAGACGCACGAGCTTCGATTCATTGCTGCCAGCGGCTACGGGGAGACAAATCTTTGATCGTTGGCGCCGCCCCTCACCCTTACCCTCTCCCCGTCAAGAACGGGGAGAGGGGGGCGTCGGCGTTGCCGCTTCGCCTTTCGAGGCTACATCCGTCGGACCTTTGCCAATGACCCGTCCCGCCAAAAAGCCCGACCTTCTGCGCGACAACGAGCTGATCTACGGCAGGCTGCTCGTCGTCGATGAACCGCATCTCATCCAGCGCTACAACAAGGCTCTCGTCGCCTTCGGCCTCGAGCCGACCAAGCTGACGAGCTTCCAGATCGACCGCACTGGTTTCTCGCCCGAGGTGGCCGAGGAATGCGGCGACTACGGCTATCTCGATCCCAACGAGGTCAACCGGCGCTTCATCATCCTGACGCCGTCGCAGATCGATCTGCCGGTCGTGCACACCGCCTTCTCCAACACCTCGCAGCTGATGTTCGAGTTCATGTCCAAGAACCAGCGCGCCATCGACGCGCTGACCATCAAGGACGTCATCTACGGCGAGATCGAGGACTCCGTCCCCAAGGTCGACGACATCGAGGACCTGCTGTCGATCAATCAGGTCGAGTTCAAGGTATTGTCGGCCGAGGACGTGCTCGGCAAGGCGGCCGAACTCGGCAAGCTGGTCGACCGGCTGAAGCAGGAACCCGACGCCTGGCGCGACAACGCCATGCTCGAGCGCATGGTCGGCCTCGCCAAGGTCTGCGGCGACATCCGCGAGAACGCGCTGGTGCCCGATCAGGTGATCTTCCGCCACAACGCCTACTGGACCAGCCATTTCGGCGGGCTCTACGTCTTCGTCGACCCCGACATGACGACGGTGATCAGCGATCCGGCTGCGCCCGGCTTCCGCCGCTCGCGGCCCTGGCAGGTGAGCTATCTGTCGATCAACGACGCCGACAAGGTATTCCGCTTCCTCGCCGCCACGGGCCGTCTTGACCTGCCGCGCGCTTCCTGGATCGAGACCTCGGGCTATCTGGAGCACCGCGCCGAGATGGTGGTGAGGGCGCTGATCCGCGATGCCGAGCCCAACCGCAACCTGACGGACGTCGACAAGGTCTGGCTGCAGACCTGGATCCACAGCCATGCCGACCTGATTGCCAGCGACGGCAATTTCCCTTTCCTCAACGCCGCCAAGCGCGAGATCGCCCAGTTCGGCCACCTGAAGCTTGAAGATGTGCCGCCGCGCCAGCGCTTCCTGGTTGTGCGCGCCAAGCCCGATCATCCCGATGCCTGGCTCACCAATCAGTTGATCTCGGATTTCGTGCCGCAGGACTTCGTCTCGCGCTACGTCTTCAATAAACCGGGCTTCTACAAGGACTTCGACGGCTTCAGCGATGCATGGCGATCGCATGTTGTGGACGTTCTGAAAACCACATATTTGAAGGACAAGGCGGCATTCCGCGCGCGCCTTTACGGCTTGACGGACTGAGGGGGGACGAGAGCCATGCTTGATCCGATCGTGAATTTCTTCACCCGGATTTTCCAGTGGATCGGCCGCGGCATAGGATTCGTCGTCGGCATTATTCTCTGGCCGTTCATATGGGCCGGCCGCTGGTACGGCCAGCGCGGCTGGATCCTGAAGGCGGTGGTCGGCCTTGCCTTGCTGGTTTTGATCGGCCTTTACGCCAACTTCTTCTACGCCACCCAGTGGTGGAACAATTTCGACCCGAACTATCCCGACAAATACACCTTCGAGAAGCGCAGCGTCTCGGCCGGCGAGCAGGTCTCCGCCGGCGCTGGCACCGACACCGCCAAGACCTGCGGCAACTCAGGGATAGCCCAGGTGGCTGCCGATCTGACGGACTTCAACGTCAACCAGAATGCCTGGGTCTCCTCGATGATCCTTTACAAGCTCGGCTTGTTCGGCATCGACTGGGACCATACGCCGTGGATGGACAACAAGGCCTCCTTCCAGCGCGGCATCAACCAGGGGGTCCGGCGCACCGCCACCGAGCTTGCCGACAATCTCGGCCGCGTGCGCACCACCTCGCAGATCGACGCCGACCTGCAGGATGCACGCGGCAATCTGCAATTCGACGAAGAGACCTGGTATTTCGGCCTCAACCCGTTCGGCCCCAAGACGCCGACGCCGAGCTACTACCGCGACGCGGTGCGCAAGCTGCGCTCCTTCAACGCTCGCCTTGCCAGCTGTCAGGCGACGTTCGATGCCCGCGCCGACAATCTGAAGCAATATATCGACCGCATCGCCAGCGACATCGGCTCGACCTCCGCGATCTTGAAGGAGCGCGCCGAGAACCATAATGACGGCTGGTTCGACTTCCGCGCCGACGACCGCTTCTGGTTCGCCTATGGCCAGCTCTACGCCTATTACGGCCTGATGAAAGCGGCGCAGGCCGACTTCGAGGACGTGATCAAGGAAAAGCACCTGCAGAATTTGTGGGACACCATGGACGCGCAATTCGTCTCGGCACTGCGCATCCAGCCCTTCATCATCGCCAACGGCCGCGAGGACGGCTGGCTGCTGCCAACGCATCTGACGACCATGGGCTTCTATATCCTGCGCGTGCGCTCCAACATGGTCGAGATCAGCAACGTGCTCAGCCAATAGCGCTGCTGCCACCGCAGGACGGTGGCGGATTTGCGTCGTCGCTTCTGTCGCATTCCGTGCATTGCGCGGCTGTTTTGAGACGGCGGAACGATCCCTGCTCTGGCTTCTATACGCTCGCAACGACCGGGCGCCAAAGACCCTTGGGAAGGTCGGCCGGGAACGTAATTTCTTTACAGGAAACATAGTTGCATGAAAGTTGACGCCGTGACAGCGACAGGGTTAGAACATGCCCTCGCGTCCGGGCGGAAACGCAGAACCGCCCTGTTTCCTCGTTTTAACGCAATTCCGGACGGCAGACCGTCTCACACTTTTCCTGGAATTGCTGTAGTGATCGAACCCCCCCCCTCCACCGCCCAATCCAGAGGAAAGCCGTCATGGCCGAAGTGAAGTCCGACATCGAGATCGCGCGCGCCGCCAGGAAGAAACCGATCCAGGAGATCGGCGCCAAGATCGGCATCCCTTACGAGCACCTGCTGCCCTATGGCCACGACAAGGCGAAGGTCTCGGCCGAATTCATCAAATCGGTGCGGGGCAACAAGGACGGCAAGCTGATCCTCGTCACCGCCATCAACCCGACGCCTGCCGGCGAAGGCAAGACGACCACTACGGTCGGCCTCGGCGACGGCCTGAACCGCATCGGCAAGAAGGCGATCGTGTGCATCCGCGAAGCCTCGCTCGGCCCGAACTTCGGCATGAAGGGTGGCGCCGCCGGCGGCGGCCTGGCCCAGGTGGTGCCGATGGACGATATGAACCTCCACTTCACCGGTGACTTCCACGCCATCACCACGGCCCACAACCTGCTTTCGGCGCTGATCGACAACCACATCTACTGGGGCAACGAGCTCGGCATCGATACCCGTCGCGTCGCCTGGCGCCGCGTCATGGACATGAACGACCGGGCGCTGCGCGAGATCATCTGCTCGCTGGGCGGCGTCGCCAACGGCTTCCCCCGTGAGGCCGGCTTCGACATCACCGTCGCTTCGGAAGTCATGGCGATCCTGTGCCTTGCCACCGACCTCAAGGATCTTGAGAAGCGCCTCGGCGACATCATCGTTGCCTACCGCCGCGACAAGTCGCCGGTCTATGCCCGCGATCTCAAGGCCGACGGCGCCATGGCCGTGCTTTTGAAGGACGCCATCCAGCCCAACCTGGTGCAGACGCTGGAGAACAACCCGGCCTTCGTGCATGGCGGCCCGTTCGCCAACATCGCGCATGGCTGCAACTCGGTCGTCGCCACCACGACGGCGCTGAAGCTTGCCGACTACGTCGTGACCGAAGCCGGCTTCGGCGCCGACCTGGGAGCCGAAAAATTCTTCGACATCAAGTGCCGCAAGGCCGGGCTCCAGCCGGCGGCCGCCGTGATCGTCGCCACCGTGCGCGCCATGAAGATGAATGGCGGCGTCAAGAAGGAAGATCTCGGCAAGGAAAACATCGAAGCGGTCAAGAAGGGCTGCCTCAACCTCGGCCGTCACATCGAGAACGTGAAGCAGTTCGGCGTGCCGGCGGTGGTGGCGATCAACCACTTCACCACCGACACCGACGCCGAAATCCAGGCGATGAAGGACTTCGTCAAGGCGCAGGGCGCCGAGGCGATCCTGTGCAAGCACTGGGCTCAAGGCTCGGCCGGCATCGAGGACCTGGCGAAGAAGGTTGTCGAGATCGCCGAATCCGGCGCCTCGCAGTTCTCGCCGCTTTACCCGGACGAGATGCCGCTGTTCGAGAAGGTCAACACCATCGTCAAGCGCATCTATCGCGGCGACGAGGCGATCGCCGACAAATCGATCCGCGACCAGCTGCATGCGTGGGAACAGGCAGGCTACGGCAATCTGCCGGTCTGCATGGCCAAGACCCAGTACTCCTTCTCGACCGACCCAAACCTGCGCGGCGCGCCGACCGGCCATACCGTGCCGGTGCGCGAGGTCAGGCTCTCGGCCGGCGCCGGCTTCGTCGTCATCATCTGCGGCGAGATCATGACCATGCCCGGCCTGCCCAAGTCGCCCTCCTCGGAGAAGATCTTCCTCAACGAGCAGGGCCAGATCGAGGGCCTGTTCTAGGCAGCGTTAGGAGCTGAAATGACGAAGGGCGCCGCACTGCTGCGGTGCCCTTTTTCTTTCGGCGTTGGTGCGGCTAAAGCAATTCCAGGAAAGTGTGAGCAGTTTTCCGTCTGGAATTGCGTCAAAAACAAAAAGCCAGAGCATTTCGCCGTTTCCGTGAAACGGTGAAATGCTTAGGCAGCGTTCCGCTTTAGCGCCCGCTGGTTCGACGCATAGATCGTGTCGCGCTCCGGCAGGGCGCCGGTCTTCAGGCAATCGATCCATTCGGCGGTCTTGAGCACCGCGGCGAAGCGCGACTGCAGCACCACGCTCACCACGCGATGGATGTCTTCGGCAGACGCGTAGCCGGCGCTGTTGGCGTAGGGAACCGAGCCGCTGGCATCCGAGAGGAACTCGACCGCAAAGCCCAAATGCACCGCATGGATGATGGTCGACAGGTCGCAATTATGCGTCATGTAGCCGACGACCGCGATCGTATCGATGTGGTTGGCGCGTAGCCAGTTCTCGAGGTCGGTGCCTGTGAAGGCGGAGGGCAGCGTCTTCTCGACATAGTGGTCGCGGGCGCGCCCGGCGATCTCGGGATGCAGTTCGCCGCCATGGCTGCCCTTGGCGAAGATCGGCGAAGTCTCCGGCGCCATCTGCTTCACGACAACGACCTTGATGCCGGCAGCAGTGGCGGCGTCCATGGCGCGCGCCACGTTGGCGACGCTGTCGGCGAAGGGCGGATGCTGGATGGCGAGATTGCCGCCATTGTAGTCGTTCTGGACATCGACGACGACGAGTGCGCGGCGTGGCTGGGTGGCTGGTGCTGACATGGCGGTTCCTTTCGAGCGGGTTGATAGGTGGCGAAGCTAGGCCGAACATCTATTCCCAGAAAGTGGCCCCATTGACATTATTCGAAAGAATTGGGACACTCTTTGCCGTAACCTGGTGATGTCTGCCATGCGCAATCCGATCGTCGCCGTCGTCGCCTTCGACGGCATCAGCCCGTTCCACCTTTCCGTGCCTTGCCTGGTCTTCGGCGCGGACCGCACCAAGCTCGGCCTGCCGCGCTTCGACTTCCGCGTTTGCGCGGCGGAGCAAGGACCTATCCATACCGATGCCGGTTTGAGCATTTCGGTCCCGCACGATCTTTCGGCGCTCGACCAGACCGACATCGTCATCATCCCAAGCTGGAAAGATCTCGATGCTCCTCTGGCAGCGCCGCTCAAGCATGCGCTCGAACGGGCACATAAGCGCGGCGCGCTGATCGTCGGCCTCTGCCTCGGCACCTTCGCCATCGCCGCCGCCGGACTGCTGGCGGGACGCAGGGCCACCACGCATTGGGCCTATACCGACCAGTTGCAGACGCTGCACCCCGATATCGCCGTCGATGCCGACGTGCTCTATGTCGATGAAGGCGACATCGTTACCTCGGCCGGCGTCGCCGCCGGGCTGGACTGCTGCCTGCACATTGTGCGCGCCCGCTACGGCGCCGAGGCAGCGCTTCGGCTCGCCCGCCACGTCGTGCTGTCGCCGCACCGGCAGGGCGGACAGGCTCAGTTCATCGAGCGCCCGCTCGCGCCGACGCCAAACGCCGACCGGTTCACAAAGGCACTTGACGGGGTGCGGGCAACGCTTGGCGAAGCTCACACCCTGGACAGCGTCGCCGAAGCAGCTGGCCTCACCCGCCGCACCTTCACGCGTCGCTTCCAGAAGACGACCGGCACCAGCTTCGGCAGTTGGCTGGCCGAACAGCGCTTGGCTCTGGCGCAGAGGCTGCTGGAACAGACCGACAAATCGATGGACATGGTGGCCTTCGAGGCCGGCTTCGGCAGCGCCACGTCGCTGCGCCAGCATTTCGCGGCACGGCTCAGAACCTCGCCGATGCAGTACCGGCGCGAATTCTCGAAGGGCAGCGCACGGGTCGCCCTCAGCGGCGTGTAACCATCCGCGCCGGGTTGCCGACCACGGTCGCATTGGCCGGAACGTCGCGCGTCACCACCGCGCCGGCGCCGACGATGGCGCCTTCGCCGATGCTGACGCCGGCGAGGATCACCGCGCTGCCGCCGATCCACGCGTTGTCGCCGATCGTCACCGATTTGGCGATCTCCAATCCGGCCAGCCGCCCGGCGGCCTCGCGGTGATGCTCGGCGCAATAGATCTGCACATTGGGGCCAAGCAGCGTCCTCCTGCCGATCTTCACCGGAGCGGTATCGAGAATGGTGCAACCGGCGTTCAGGAAGGCGCCCTCGCCGAGAAACAGGTTGAAGCCGTAAGCGCAGTGGAACGGCGCCTCGATGCGCGCGCCCTCGCCTAGGCCGCCGAGCAGCGCTCGCAGTGTCGCGCCGATGTCGCCGCGCTGCCGGGGCGGCATGCTGTTGTGCTCGAACACTGCGTCGCGGGCGGTCACCCGCATCGCCTCCAGCTCCGGGTCGATGCAGCTGTACCATTCACCCGCCGCCATCTTCATGCGCTCGCTTGTCGTCATGGCTGCTCCTCCATTCCCGTCCCGCTGCCAAAGCACAATCCGCCCGACCGGAAAAGCCCATGGCCAAACGCCAGGCCTATGCTAGCTTGCCATCCGCGGAACCGTGCGGAGCTCCGAATTTGAGGGGATGATGATGCTCTACATTCTGGCATTGCTGATTGGCGTCGTCGCCGGCCTTCGCGCGATGACCGCGCCAGCGACCGTTGCCTGGGGTTCGTATCTCGGCTGGATCCCGGTTGCCGGCACCTGGGCAAGCTTCATGGGCCACTGGATCGCGGTCGGCATCTTCACCGTCCTGGCGATTGTCGAACTCGTCACCGACCAGTTGCCGTCGACGCCGAGCCGCAAGGTGCCGCAGCAGTTTGGCGCGCGCATCGTCACGGGCGCCTTCTGCGGCGCGGTGATCGGCGCCACGGTCGGCGCCACCATCGGCTGCCTCATCGCCGGCGCGATCGGCGCGGTGATCGGCACGCTGGGCGGCGCGGAAGCACGCGCAAGGATGGCTGCCGCCTTCGGCAAGGATCCGCCCGCCGCCTTCATCGAGGACGCGGTGGCGATCATCGGCGGCCTGCTGATCGTGGCGGCGGTAGCATGAGCGCGAAAAACTTCGACGCCATCGTCATCGGCGCCGGCCAGGCCGGCCCTTCGCTCGCCGGCCGGCTCGACGCCGCCGGCATGAGCGTTGCGCTGATCGAGCGCAAGCTTATTGGCGGAACCTGTGTCAACACCGGCTGCATGCCGACCAAGGCGATGGTGGCGAGCGCCTACGCCGCGCATCTTGCCCGCCGCGCCGCCGACTATGGCGTCGCGCTCTCCGGTCCGGTCGGGGTCGACTATCAAAGAATCAAGGCACGCAAGGACAAGGTGACCAATGACGCCCGCGGCAATCTCGAAAGCTGGATCGCGGGGATGAAGGGCTGCATGCTTTATCGCGGCCATGCCAGATTCGAATCCGCTAATACAGTGCGCGTCGGCGACGACCTGCTGACCGCGCCAAAAATCTTCCTCAACACCGGCGGCCGCGCCTCCGTGCCGGACCTGCCCGGCGTCAACGACGTCCCCTATCTCACCAACTCCTCGATGATGGATCTCGATGTGCTGCCCAGCCATCTGGTCGTCGTCGGCGGCAGCTATATCTCGCTCGAATTCGCCCAGATGTTCCGCCGATTCGGCTCCGAGGTCACGGTGATCGAGAAAGCGCCGCGGCTGACCGGCCGCGAGGACGAGGACGTCTCGGCCGCGATCCAGTCCATCCTCGAAAACGAAGGCGTCACCGTCCATGTCGGCGCGGAGGACATCGGCTTTGCCAGGCAGGACAACGGTATCGCCGTGACCTTCTCTGCCGGCAAGCCGCCGGCGGTCGGCTCGCATGTGCTGCTGGCGCTCGGCCGCGTCCCCAACACCGACGACCTCGGCCTCGACAAGGCCGGCGTCGAGGTCGACAAGCGCGGCTACATCGTCGTCGACGACCAGTTGCGCACCAATGTGCCCGGCATCTGGGCCATGGGCGACTGCAACGGCAAGGGCGCCTTCACCCACACCTCCTACAACGACTACGAGATCGTCGCCGCCAATCTGCTCGACAACGATCCGCGCAAGGTCAGCGACCGCATCGAGGCCTATGCGCTCTATATCGATCCGCCGCTCGGCCGCTGCGGCATGACCGAGACCGCTGTCAAGAAATCCGGCCGCCGCGCCCTTGTCGGCCAGCGGCCGATGACCCGTGTCGGCCGCGCCGTCGAAAAGGGCGAGACGCAAGGCTTCATGAGGATCCTGGCCGACGCCGACACCGGCGAGATCCTCGGCTGTTCGGTGCTCGGACCGGGCGGCGACGAGGCGATCCACTCAGTGCTCGACCTGATGTATGCCAAGGCGCCGATCTCGACGCTGGCGCGCGCCATGCACATCCACCCCAACGTCTCGGAGCTTCTGCCGACCATCGCCCAGGACTTGAAGCCGCTGGCGTAACGGCAGATCGCCGCTCCACGTCGGGGCTTCTCGATCTTGGCAAACAGTGCTCAAGGCGTCCGACGGTCGGCTTGCGCTATCGCGCGGGCGGACTGGACCACTGACACCCTGGCCGTAACCATGCATGTCTGGCCACCCACCGGAGGAACCCCATGCAAAAGACCATCGAGCGCATCGCAGGCGACAGCGAAGGCGTTGCTTATGAGTTCCCAGTTTTCCGCTTCGAGGGCACGGACAAGTCGGCGTCCTCGGCCTATCTGCAGGCGGCGCTTCATGCCGGAGAATTGCCAGGTGTCGTCGCCATCGACGCGCTGATGCCGATGCTTGCCAAGGCGGAAGCGGAAGGCCGCATTAGAGGCGCCATCACGTTGGTGCCCTGGGCCAATCCAATCGGTCGGGCGCAATACCATTTCGGCGAGCACCAGGGCCGCTTCAATCTCGGCACCCGCACCAACTTCAACCGTGCCTTCCCGCTGCTTGCCGCGCCGGACGCCAGGCTTTTAGCGGATGTCAACCTCGGCGGCGCCGACCGCCGGCTGAAGAAGCGGCTCGTCGAACTCTCGCTCGGCAACGACATCGTGCTCGATCTCCACTGCGACGATGAAGGCCTTGCCTATCTCTACATCCACACCAGCCTGTGGCCGCATATGGCCGACTGCGCGGCTGCGATGGGCATCGATGCCGTCCTGCTGTGGAGCGAGGACAGTAGCGGCACCTTCGAGGGCGCCTCGATCATGCCCTATCAAAATGTGCCTGCGAGCGTCGCGCGCTTCGACCGGCGCGTCGCCACCACGGTCGAATATCGCGGCATGCTGGATGTCGACAGCGGCTTGGCCGCCTCCGATGCCGCCGGCCTCTACCGCTTGCTGGTGACGCGCGGCGTCATCCAGGACCCTTCCGTCCCGAAGGCGAGCAGCTTCTCCGGCGCCGTCGTACCGCTGGAAAACATCGAGATGATGCCTTCGCCCAAGGCCGGCGCCATCCTTTACGACGTCAAGCCCGGCGACCGCGTCAACAAGGGCGACCGGCTGGCGACGATCGTCCATGCGCCCGGCGAAGCCGGCGGCCGCACCGAGGTGTTCGCGCCCCAGTCGGGTTTCATCCTGACCCGTCGTTCGCGCCGCATCATTCGCGCCGGCGAGGATCTTTTGAAGCTTGCCGGCGACAAGAGGAGCGCCGACGCGCGCTCCGGCACGCTGGAGGACTGACGGGCCGGCTTTACCGTTCGCGTGAAATCCAGTTGCGTGGGCCGTCATTCGCCGCTATGGGAGTCGCCATGAACATGCGTTCGAACAAGACCGTTTGGTGGTGGGCTCGCTGACAGCGGCCGGTTCGAACGCGCATGCGTGAAAATGAGGGTGGCCGCAGCGGAATGTCCGGGCGGCCATTTGTTTTCCAAGCCATTCCCGGGTCCGTTGCCCAAAACGCTGATGGAGACGGCAATGACGACTACAGTTCTGGACAACGGGGCGGAGCGCTTCGTCACCGCGGGCGGGGTGACGATCACCCGCGAACGCCATGACCAGCCCTATGAAGGCGCGATTGACGCCTATGTCGACGGCCTGAATTCCCGCCGCGGCGCGGTGTTCTCCTCGAACTACGAATATCCGGGCCGTTACACGCGCTGGGACACGGCCATCATCGATCCGCCGCTGGTGATCTCGGCGCGCGGCCGCGCCATGCGCATCGAGGCGCTCAACCAGCGCGGCGAAGTGCTGCTGCCGGTGATCGGCAAGGCGCTTGGCGAGCTGAGCGAGGTGGCGATTGCCGAGAGCTCGAAAAAGCTGATCCGCCTCGATGTCGCCAAGCCCGGCCGCGTCTTCACCGAGGAAGAGCGCAGCCGCGTGCCGTCCGTCTTCACGGTGCTGCGCGCCATCACGGCTTTGTTCAAGACTGCCGAGGACGCCAATCTCGGCCTTTACGGCGCCTTCGGCTACGATCTCGCCTTCCAGTTCGACCCGGTCGACTACAAGCTCGAGCGTAAGCAGAGCCAGCGCGACCTGGTGCTGTTCCTGCCCGACGAGATCCTCGTCGTCGACCACTATTCGACCAAGGCCTGGACCGACCGCTACGACTATTCCGGCGAAGGGTTTTCCACGGAAGGCTTGGCCCGCGATGCTCATGTCGAGCCGTTCAGGACCGCCGACCGCATCCCGCCGCGCGGCGATCACGAACCCGGCGAATATGCCAATTTGGTGCGCCGGGCGATGGAGAGCTTCAAGCGCGGCGACCTGTTCGAGGTCGTGCCTGGACAGATGTTCTACGAGCGTTGCGAGACCCAGCCCTCCGACATTTCCCGCAAGCTGAAGTCGATCAACCCCTCTCCCTATTCCTTCTTCATCAATCTCGGTGAAAACGAGTATCTGATCGGCGCCTCGCCGGAGATGTTCGTGCGCGTCAACGGCCGTCGGGTCGAGACCTGCCCTATCTCCGGCACCATCAAGCGCGGCGACGACGCCATCTCCGACAGCGAGCAGATCCTCAAGCTGCTCAACTCCAAGAAGGACGAGTCCGAGCTCACCATGTGCTCGGACGTCGACCGCAACGACAAGTCGCGCGTCTGCGAGCCGGGCTCGGTGCGCGTCATCGGCCGCCGCCAGATCGAGATGTATTCGCGCCTGATCCACACCGTCGATCACATCGAGGGACGGCTGCGCGAAGGCATGGACGCCTTCGACGCCTTCCTGTCACACGCCTGGGCGGTCACCGTCACCGGCGCGCCGAAGCTGTGGGCCATGCGTTTCATCGAGCAGAACGAGAAGAGCCCGCGCGCCTGGTATGGCGGGGCGATCGGCATGGTCAATTTCAACGGCGACATGAACACCGGGCTGACGCTGCGCACCATCCGCATCAAGGACGGTATCGCCGAAGTGCGCGCCGGCGCCACATTGCTTTTCGACAGCGTTCCTGAGGAAGAAGAAGCCGAAACCGAACTGAAGGCATCCGCCATGCTCTCCGCCATACGCGACGCCAAGACCGGCAACGCCGCAGGCACCGAACGCACCACCGCGCGCGTCGGCGACGGCGTCAACATCCTGCTCGTCGACCACGAGGACTCGTTCGTCCACACGCTGGCCAACTACTTCCGCCAGACCGGCGCCACTGTTTCCACCGTGCGCACGCCGGTGCCGGAAGAGGTGTTCGAGCGGCTGAAGCCCGATCTCGTCGTGCTCTCCCCCGGCCCGGGTACGCCGAAGGATTTCGATTGCGCCGCGACCATCAGACGAGCGCGCGCCCGCGACCTGCCGGTCTTCGGCGTCTGTCTTGGCCTGCAGGCGCTGGCCGAAGCCTATGGCGGCGAGTTGCGGCAGTTGCACATTCCGATGCACGGCAAGCCCTCGCGCATCCGTGTCTCGAAGCCGGGCATCATCTTCTCGGGGCTGCCCAAGGAAGTGACCGTCGGCCGCTATCATTCGATCTTCGCCGATCCGGTGCGCCTGCCCGAAGGTTTCGTGGTGACGGCCGAGACCGAGGACGGCGTCATCATGGCCTTCGAGCACCGCAAGGAGCCGATCGCCGCCGTTCAGTTCCACCCGGAATCGATCATGACGCTCGGCCACAATGCCGGCATGCGCATCATCGAGAACATCGTTGCGCATCTGCCGCGCAAGGCCAAGGAAAAGGCTGCCTAGCAACGATGGCCGCGGTGGAAGACACGGCGACGGCGGCCGCAAGAGCCGCCGCGAAGCGCAAGATCGCCAGCCTCGCTTTCTGGTCGATCGTCATCGCCTTCCTGGTGATGGGGCTGAAATTCGTTGCCTGGCAGATGACCGGCTCCGTGGCCCTCTATTCCGATGCTTTGGAATCCATCGTCAACGTCATCACTTCAGCAGCCGCTCTCTGGGCGATCCGCATCAGCCATAAGCCCGCCGATAGCGACCATCCCTTCGGCCATCACAAGGCCGAGTATTTTTCTGCGGTGCTCGAGGGTGTTCTGATCGTCGTTGCGGCGCTGCTGATCATCGCCAAGGTGTGGCAATCGCTGCAGAATCCCGCGTCGCTCGAACAGCCCTGGCAGGGCTTAGCGATCAATGCCGGCGCGGCGCTCGTCAATGCCGTCTGGGCATTCGTGCTGATCCGCAACGGCCGCAGCGAACGATCGCCGGCCCTGGTCGCCGACGGCCAGCACATCATGACCGACGTGCTTACCTCGGTCGGCGTCATCGTGGGCCTTGTCGCCGCGGTGATGACTGGATGGCATATCCTCGACCCGCTGCTTGCGCTTCTTGTTGCGCTGAACATTCTCTATCAGGGCTGGAAGCTTACCGGAGAGTCGCTGAGCGGACTGATGGATCGTGCCGTCGACACCCAGGAGCACATGCAGATCCGCGATATCATCTCGGCCAATTCGAAGGGTGCGCTGGAGGTGCATGACCTGAAAACCCGCATCGCCGGGCGAGCGACCTTCATCGAGTTCCACCTCGTCGTCGACGCCGACATGACGGTCGGCGCCAGCCATGTCATTTGCGACCGCATCGAGGACGCGCTGAAGGCCGAGATCCCCTCGGTGCGCGTCACCATCCATGTCGAGCCGGACGACGAGGCGAAGCTGCCGAAAGGCACAACGGCGGTGCCTTTCGCCTGAAGCGATTTCCAGGCACGCCTTGGAAAATTGGCCGGGCCTCCGCGGTGTCGTCATCCCTGGAAGAAGCAGGAGCGAAGCTCCATCGCCGAGACCCCTGGGATCCATGCCGTGGCCTTGGCCGAAGCATGCAGCGAAGCAGAGTTCTGCACCGTTTCAACGCTTTAGCATAACGGCATGGATCCTATGGCTGCGCGCGTCGCTTCCCTCCTTGCTCCGCATAGGATGACGAAGCGCCACACTTTAGAGTGACGAAGTGGCACACTCACGGCGTGCAGGCCGACTGCGGCATCGGATTGAGTCTGTACACCTTGTCGTCGGACGTGGTCTTGCCGCCCGCCATCTTCGAGCAGAGGTCGACGATGGCGAGCGCATTGTTGGGGTTGGCCAGCAGCATCGTGCCGCTGGCGCCCCGCTTGAGAAAAATCTCCTTCTGCGAGATGTCGCAGGCAAAGTCGCTCATCTTGGAGCTGGCCGAGCAGCGCCACTGATCGGCCTCGCCCTGGCAGGAATAGGTCTGCGTAACCTTGGCCTCTTTCTGCCTGGTCGTCACCGAGATGGCGATGTCGGCGCCGTCTGGCCAGTTGGCGGCATCGCCACCGGCGGCAAAGGAAGCGAGCTCGATCGGCCCGCGGAAGACGCGGATCGACTGCGTCATCTGGTCCGGATGGGATTTCAGATGCGCGTCGTCATAGTCGCGGCCGTAGCAGAAGGGCTGGTCCGGCTTCAGCCGCTCGCGCAGCGGGGCCCCGATCGCCGGGTCGATCGGATCGATGCGCGCGAACTCCGCCTTGCAGGTGTCGGCCGGCATCGGATCGAGACGGAAATTATCGTCTTCGCTGCCCAGCGCCTGCTCGTTGTATTTCGCCTTGCCGAGATCCTCCTCCGCGCCGGCGTCGAGATAGACGTCAGGCTGCACGTTGGAGAGGATCAGCCGGCCCTTGTCGTCGACTTTCAGCGAGGCCAGCGTGCGGTCGCATTCCATGCCGCAGCGGATGCCGCTCGCCTTGTCGCTCGGATCCTCCTTGTTGCACCAGCCAGCCGCCCATTCCGGCTTCTTGGCGCCGCGCACCGTGGTGGTGAGAAAGCCGTTATAGGCAGCGTCGGACATCGAGCTCGGCTCCTCGTTCGGCCGGCTGGCCGGATCGTGGCCATGGTAGAAGAAGATGCGCGCCACCTTCTGGTGCGGATGCGCCTTGAGATGGGCGGCATCATAGACCCGGCCGAAGCAGACGTCGGCGCCGTTCGGGCTGAGTTCGGTCAGCTTGGGGGCATCATCTGCGAGCGCCGCGCCGGCAATGAACAGGGCGGCACCCAGCACCGCACCTGCCACCATCCTCGACGTCATGTGATCCTCTCCTCGCACCGACAGGACGTGATTGCGATTCATGCTAGTCTAGGCACGAAGGCTGGGCCACGCAAACTTGCGAGAGCCGCCGGATCGAGGAGGATGCGATGCTGCGCCGTGACGTTTTCCGCGCCGGTCTTGCCGGAGTGGGCGGTTTTTTCGGTCTGCGACAGGCGAGCGCCGCCGCCGGCGAAGACAGGCTGAAGGTCGCCTACCATCTCAGCGACGCCGACAAGGTCAACTTCGTCCTCGGCAACATCAAGAACCACTATGAGGGCACCGGCGGCAATGTCGAGGTCGTGCTGGTCGTGCACGGGCGGGCGCTTGCGGCCTTCAAGGCAAAGAGCGCTTCCGGCGCGACCTCCAGCCGCTTTGCCGGCCTCGTCCAGCAGGGACTTGTTCCGCAGGCCTGCAGCAACACCATGCATGGCATGGACATCGCACTGACCGACCTGCTTGCCGGCTTCCAGGTCGCGGAGAAAGGCGGCGTGGTCAAGCTCGCGGAGCTGCAGCGCCAGGGCTATGTCTATCTGCGGCCCTGAATTCGCGCCCTGATCTTGCCTTGACTTGAACACCTGGCCGGGAAGCGTCTACCAATTGCCAGCGCAATCCTGGAGATATCGACGTGCCAACTGACCCGACCACGCTTGTCATTCCCGATCTTGCCGGCAAGGCGGTGCTGGTCACCGGCGCGTCGACCGGGATCGGAGCAGCCCTCGCCCTCGCCTATGCCCGGCAGAAATGCCGCGTTGCGCTGCATTACAACTCAAGCCGGGAAGCCGCCGAAGAGCTCGCCAAAACCATCCGCGACGACGGCGGCGAGGTGTTCTTGACGCAGGGCGATTTTTCGGTTCCCGCCGACGTCGAGCGCGTGGTCGAGGGGAGCGCTGAACATTTCGGCCGGCTCGACGGGCTGGTCAACAATGCCGGCGGCATGCTCGGCCGCGTTGCCTATGCCGAGCAGACCGAGGCCCATTACGATGCGGTGATGGATCTCAACGCGCGCTCGGTGCTGACGGCCTCGCGCAGAGCGATCCCATGGCTGAAGCGCCAGGGCGGCTTCATCATCAACACCACCTCGATCGCCGCCCGCAACGGCGCCGGCGGCGGCGCCGGCCTCTATGGCTCGTCCAAGGCCTTCGTCTCCAACGTGACGCGCGGCATGGCCAAGGAGCTGATCGGCTTCGGCATCCGCGTCAACGCCGTGGCGCCCGGCACCATCCTGACCCCGTTCCACGAGCGCTATTCCACCGCCGAGCAGATGAAGGGCATGGTCGCCACCATTCCGCAGGGTCGCGCCGGAAGGGCCGAAGATTGCGTCGGCGCTTACCTGTTCCTGTCTTCCGACCTCTTGAGCGGCTACATCATCGGCCAGGTGATCGAGGTCAATGGTGGCCAGTTGATGCCGTGAGCTGGCGATTGCATACTCAGCTCAGCGTGCAACCTGGAGGGAGAGGAAGTGAATGTTCGGACTGATCGGCAAGATGCGGGCGGCACGCGGCCAGCGCGATGCAGTCATGGACGTGCTGCGTGAGACGACCGGTGCGCTGCCCGGCTGCCTGAGCTACATCATCGCCACCGACCCGGCCGATGCCGACGCGATCTGGGTCACCGAAGTGTGGACCGATCAGGCAAGCCATAAGGCGTCCCTGCAACTGCCCGAAGTCCAGGCGGCAATCGCCAGGGCGCGTCCTTTCATCGCCGGCTTCGAATTCCAGGTCGAGACCCATCCTGTCGGCGGCTTCGGCCTTCCGGCCCCCGAGAAGGGCAGCTGAGCGCGAGACCGTCGCCAACGGCATTTCCGCGGGGTTCGCATTTGTCCGTGCCCGGGCTAAGAGCCGGATATGGACTCTTCATCAGAAGGACCGTCACTGGAGCAACCGTCTGTTCAACGCATGACGCGATTGCGCCCGCTGCAGCAGTGGCTGGCGCTGGTGGTGCTCTCGCTGCTCTTTGCCGGCGCGCTGGAATTGGCCGCCTTGCCTGCGGCGCTGCTGATCGGCCCGATGCTTGCCGCGATCCTGGCCGGCACCAACGGCGCCACGGTGCGCGTACCCCGCGCGCTGTTCGGTTCCGCTCAGGCCGTGGTCGGCTGCCTGGTGGCGAATTCGATCTCGGTCGACATATTTCCGGTCTTCTACGCCGAATGGGCGCTCTTCTTCGGGATGGTGGTGGCGACGCTCACCGCCTCCAGCCTGCTAGGCTGGCTGATCAGTCGCTGGCGCATCCTGCCCGGCACCACGGCGGTCTGGGGTTCCTCGCCGCGCGCCGCCACCGCCATGGTGCTGATGGCCGGCGCCTTCGGTGCCGACCAGCGCCTCGTCGCCTTCATGCAATATCTGCGCGTCATCTTCGTTTCGGTGACGGCGGCGCTCGTCGCCAAGATGTGGGTCGACACGTCGGGCGTCGAAGTGCCGCCCATCATCTGGTTTCCGCCGATCGATCCATTGGCCTTTGGCGCCACCCTTGGCATCGCGGTCGTCGGCGGCCTGCTCGGCAAGCTGCTCAGACTGCTCTCGCCCTTCTTCCTTGGCACCTTCATCTTTGGCGCGGTAATCCATCTCGGCTTCAGCGTGCCGATGCAATTGCCGCCCTGGCTGCTGGCCGTCAGCTACGCCATGGTCGGCTGGTCGATCGGGCTGAACTTCACCCGGCCGATCCTGCGCCACGCGGCACGCGCCCTGCCGCAGATCATCGCCTCGATCGTAGCGCTGATCGCCTTCTGCGGCGGCATGGCTTTCGTCATCAGCGGCGTGCTCGGCATCGATCCGCTGACCGCCTATCTGGCGACCAGCCCCGGCGGCATGGACAGCGTCGCCATCATCGCCGCCGCCGCGCAGAACGTCGACATCTCCTTCGTCATGGCGCTGCAATCGGCCCGTTTCCTCGTCGTGCTGCTTGTTGGGCCAAGCGTCGCCAAGCTTGTGGCGCGAAACGTCAGGGACTGATCCGCGCTACCAAGTGCATGGAGAAGCAGAGGAATTGGCCATGAACCGTCGTTTGAATGCTGTCGATCTCTCTGGCCGCGTCGGGGTCGTGACGGGCGGCGCGCAAGGCATCGGCCTTGCGGTCGCCCGACGCCTGCTGTCGTCGGGCGCAAGCGTCGCCATCTGGGACATCGACCAGGCCGCGATGGCGAGCGCTGTGGCCGAGCTTGCTCCCTTGGGCCGGGTCGATGCCTTGCTTTGCGACCAGTCGCAGATCGAGGCCGTCGACCGCGCCGCAATCGAGACCGAGCAGGCGCTCGGGCCTGTCGATCTCCTTGTCAACAATGCCGGCATTGCCGGGCCGGCCGCGACCGTGGTGGACTATGACCCCGCCGCCTGGCGGCAGATCATCGAAATCGACCTCAACGGCGTCTTTTACTGCTGCCGACGTCTGGTGCCCGGCATGATCGCGCGCAACTACGGCCGCATCGTCAATGTCGCTTCCGTGGCCGGCAAGGAAGGCAATCCCAACGCCGCCGCCTATTCGGCCGCCAAAGCCGGCGTGCTTGCGCTGACCAAGTCGCTCGGCAAGGAACTCGCCGGTCTCGACA
>NZ_RZSN01000073.1:0-26389 GCF_003997315.1 Mesorhizobium sp. M1A.F.Ca.IN.020.04.1.1 | reverse complement strand
CCATCTATACCGTGCAGCCTGACGAGGTCGCGGTCGAATTGCGCTTCGGCAAGCCGAAGGCCGAGCTCTCGCAGCCAGGCCTGCATTTCCACTGGTGGCCGATCGAAACGGTCGAAACGGCAAAGATTTCCGAGCAGCTCGTCAGCATCGGCGGCGGGGCGAGCAGCGGCTCCGGGCTGATGCTCTCCGGCGACCAGAACATCGTCAATGTGCAGTTCTCGGTCGCCTACCAGGTTTCCGATCCAAGGGCCTATCTTTTCGACGTCTCAGATCCCGACGGCATGCTGACGCAGGTGGCCGAAAGCGCCATGCGCGAGGTCGTCGGCCGGCGCCCCGCGCAGGATATTTTCCGCGACGATCGCCAGGGTATTGCCACATCGGTGCGTGAGATCGTCCAAAACACGCTCGATGGTTACAAGACGGGTCTGCAAGTCAACGCAATCTCCATCGAGGACGCCGCCCCGCCGCGCGAGGTCGCCGATGCTTTCGACGAAGTGCAGCGCGCCGAGCAGGACGAGGACAAGTTCGTCGAGCAGGCCAATCAATATTCCAACCAGAAGCTCGGCCAGGCGCGCGGTGAGGCGGCCCAGATCCGCGAAGATGCCGCCGCCTACAAGAACCGGGTCGTGCAGGAAGCCGAAGGTGAGGCGCAGCGCTTCATCTCCGTTTACAACGAATACGCCAAGGCGCCCGACGTGACGCGCAAGCGCCTTTACCTGGAAACAATGGAGAGGATCCTGAAGGACTCGAACAAGGTCGTCGTCGAGCAGGGCAACGGGCAGGGTGTGCTTCCTTATCTGCCGCTGCCGGCACTGCAGCCCAAGGCGCCGCCCGCGCCTGCGCTGGGAGGTAACCAGTGATGGCCAACCGTCTTCCCATCATCGCGATCATCGCGGCCGTCCTTCTGTTTCTGCTCTATTCGTCGGTGTTCGTCGTCAAGGCGGGCGAGCAGGCAATCGTGCTGAGGTTCGGCGAGATCATCGACGTCAAGACCGAGCCGGGCATCTATTTCAAGGCGCCATTCGCCTTCTTCGATGCCGACAGCGTTCAGACGATCGAGAAAAAAGTCATGCGCTTCGACCTCGACAATATCCGCGTTCAGGTCTCCGGCGGCAAGTTCTACGAGGTCGATGCCTTCATCGCCTACCGCATTTCGGATCCGCGCACGTTCCGCGCGGCGGTATCGGGGCAGGTGGAACTCGCCGAAGCCCGGCTGAAGACGCGTCTCGATGCGGCGCTGCGCCGCGTCTATGGTCTGCGCGATTTCGAGGCGGCACTTTCCGAAGAACGCGGCGTCATGATGCGCGAGGTGCGTGACCAACTGCGTCCGGACGCGACGTCGCTCGGCCTCGACATCGAAGATGTGCGCATCCGCCGGACGGATCTGACCGCCGAAGTATCGCAGCAGACCTACGATCGCATGAAAGCCGAACGCCTGGCGGAAGCCGAGCGGCTGAGAGCCCGTGGCAACGAGGCGGCGCAGCGTATCAAAGCCAGGGCCGACCGCGAGGTCGTCGAGATCATCGCCGAGGCGCAGAAAGAATCGGAGATCCTGCGCGGCGAGGGCGAGGCGCAGCGCAGCGCCACCTTTGCTGAAGCCTATAAGCGGGACCCGGGCTTCTTCGATTTCTATCGCTCGATGAATGCTTACGGCACAGCCTTGGACAGCACCGGAACCACCATGGTGCTGTCGCCCGACTCCGAGTTCTTCCGTTTCTTCCGCGATCCGGAAAGCAAGCCCGAGCCCGGACAGCCGGCGGCATCGCAGCCCGCGCCCGCGACGCCGGCAGCCCCGGCCACGCAACCCGGCAGCGCCCAGTAGCGGACGGTGCAGGATTTCCTCGCGGCCATCGGCCTGGTCCTCGTCATCGAGGGCCTGGTCTATGGCGGGTTTCCGGCTCTGGCCAGGAAACTGGCGGCGGAGGTGCTGTCGTTGCCGGAGAATGTGCTGCGAATCGCCGGATTGGCTGCAATCGCCCTCGGCGTCGCCATCGTCTGGCTGGTTCGCGGCTGATGAAATTCCTTGGTGCCGAGGCGATTGACGATTTATCTTCCGCCGATAGCTATAGCCGCAAACGTGCCTTATTTCTTGCCAACATGAATTGACGGGCGCCTTTGCGGAAGCGCCTTTCTTTTTCAAAACGCCGGGAGGCCACGATGATATCCGACACCCTGTTGCGCGCGGCGCGGCGCAGGTTTTTCGCCGGCGCCACCGCATTCGTCGTCGGCATAGTTGCCGTCCCGTCCTTCGTCACGCCCACGATCGCTTCCGACGCGCCGCCTTCCGTCGCCGACCTTGCCGAACGCCTGCTCGGCGCGGTGGTCAACATCTCGACCTCGCAAACCGTCAAAGGCACGGAAGGCCCCGGTGCGGTGCCGATGCCGCAGCTTCCGGAAGGCTCGCCCTTCCAGGATTTTTTCGATGACTTCTTCAAGAACCGCGGCGGCGACAAGGGCGGTGGGCAGAAGGTGCAGTCGCTTGGCTCCGGCTTCGTCATCGATGCCGAGCAGGGCATCGTGGTGACCAACAATCACGTCATCGCCGATGCCGACGACATCGAGGTCAATTTCTCCGACGGCGTGACGCTGAAGGCGACGCTTGTCGGCACCGATACAAAGACCGACGTCGCGTTGCTGAAGGTCGATCCGAAGGGCCACAAATTGACGGAGGTGAAGTTCGGCGATTCCACCAAGATGCGCGTCGGCGACTGGGTGATGGCGATCGGCAATCCGTTCGGTCTTGGCGGCACGGTCACGGTCGGCATCGTCTCGGCGCGCAACCGCGACATCAATTCCGGCCCCTATGACGACTTCATCCAGACCGACGCCGCCATCAATCGCGGCAATTCCGGCGGTCCGCTGTTCAACAGCAGTGGCGAGGTCATCGGCATCAACACGGCGATCATCTCGCCGTCCGGCGGCTCGATCGGCATCGGCTTTTCCATTCCCTCGCAGCTCGCCGCGGGCGTCGTCGATCAGCTTCGCCAGTTCGGCGAAACGCGGCGCGGCTGGCTTGGCGTGCGCATCCAGCCGGTGACGGAAGACATCGCCGAAAGCCTCGGCATGGCGACGGCCAAGGGCGCGCTGGTGGCCGGTGTCATCAAGGGCGGACCGGTCGACAACGGCACGGTTCAAGCCGGCGACGTCATCATCAAATTCGACGGCAAGGACATCCACGAAATGCGCGACCTGCCGCGCGTCGTCGCCGAAAGCCCGGTCGGCAAGGCCGTCGACGTCGTCATCGTGCGCAAGGGCGTCGAGCAGACAGTGAAGGTGACGCTCGGCCGGCTCGAGGACGGCGAGAAGCTGGCCAGCGGCGAGAACGGCAGTACCGGCGAGGACAAGGGCGACAAGGCGGCTCCTGTGTCGACGGCTTCGGTGCTCGGCATGACCGTTGGCGAGCTCAACGAGCAGACCAGACAGAAGTTCGGCATCGCGGCCGATGTGTCGGGCGTGGTCATCACCGACGTCGCCAAGGATTCGGCCGCCGCCGAACGCGGCATCCAGCCCGGCGAGGTGATCACCGAGATCGCGCAGGAATCGGTCGGCACGCCAAAGGATGTCATGGACCGGATCGGGGCGCTGAAAGAGCAGGGCCGCAAGAACGCGCTGCTGATGCTCGCCTCGAAATCCGGCGAGTTGCGCTTCGTGACGATCCGGATGGACTGATTCCGGAGAGCCCGAACGGGTTGATTTGCAAGAATGGGCGGCTAGCGGGCCGCCCTTTTTCGCGCCTGCCAGTCGTCGCGCGACAGCCGGTACAGCGCATGCCGCTTAAGATGAGGGTGGCTGTCCGGCACGGCGGGATGGTCGAAATCGGCGCCCGGGTCGGCGCGCATGCCGAGCCGCTTCATGACGGCGATCGAACGATGGTTTTCCACGACGGCAAAGGAGACGATTTCGTCCAGCTCCAGCGTTTCGAAACCGAAGGAGAGCCAGGCTTCGGATGCCTCGGTGACATAGCCCTTGCGCCAGTATTCCGGTGCCAGCCGCCAGCCGATCTCGATCGTGCCGGCCGGCAGGGAAGGCACATGATCGGTTTGGAGGAGGCCGACGAAGCCGATGCACTCGCCGGTGGCGGCAATCTCGGCGGCGGCGAAACCGTAGCCATCCTCATCGATCCAGGCGCGGAGCTCGTCCATCTTTGCGTCCGCCGCGGCCCGGTCGCGGCGGAACGGAAAAAATTCCATCACGCGCTCGTCCGAGTTGATGCGATGGAAGAGCGCGCGGTCGCGCTGTTCCCAATTGCGCAGGATGAGGCGCTCGGTGCGGATCGGCTTCATTGCACGAACTCGCCCTGGCGATAGCCCTGGAGGTAAAGCAGCGCGGTCAGATCGCCGTGGTCGATGCGGATCCTTGCCTGCTCAGCCACCGCCGGCTTGGCGTGCAGCGCGACGCCGGTGCCGGCCAGGCGGATCATGTCGAGGTCGTTGGCGCCGTCGCCCACGGCAACGGCATCCTGCGTCGTCACGCCCAGCCTTGCCGCGATGTCGAGCAGCGCCTCGGCCTTGGCGGCGCGGCCGAGGATAGGCTCGGCCACCGTGCCGGTGAATCTGCCGCCATCCTCGATCAGCCGGTTGGCGCGGTTCTCCTGGAAGCCCAGCATTGCGGCGATGCGGTTGGTGAAGACGTCGAAGCCGCCTGAGACCAGCGCCGTCCAGGCGCCGTTGGCACGCATGGTCTGCACCAGCGCGCGGCCGCCGGCGGCCAGCGTCAGCCGGTTGGCGATGATGCGGTCGACCACCGCCGTGTCGAGGCCCTTCAGCAAGGCGACGCGTTCGCGCAAGGCCGGCTCGAATGCGATCTCGCCATTCATCGACCGCGCGGTGATCGCAGCGACACGGTCCTTGACGCCGATCTCGTCGGCAAGCTCGTCGATGCATTCCTGAGCGATCATGGTCGAATCCATATCGGCAAGCAGGATCCTCTTCCTCCGGCCTTCAGCCGGCTGGACGATGATGTCGACCGGCTCGGAGGCCAATGCCGCGCGCAGATTGGCCGTCAATGCGCCGATGTCGGGCGTCTCCGGCAAAACCAGATCGCAGGCGACATCCTCGGCCAGCCAATGAACGGCGCTTGCGCCTGCCGCTCGCGAGGCGATATTCGCAAGCGGGACCGACACTCGGCGGTCTTTGGGATTGGACACAAGCGTGGCGATCAGAGGCATCGAAAATTCCGGCAGGCAGGCGGGCGAAGGCCGCGTGAAAAACGCCATCCTGATAGCGGGGCCGACCGCCAGCGGCAAGTCGGCGCTGGCGCTGGACGTCGCCGAGCGCAAGGGCGGCGTCATCGTCAACACCGATTCCATGCAGGGCTATTCGGTTCTTGACGTGCTGACGGCGCGTCCGAGCGCGGCCGAAACGGCGCGCGTGCCGCATTATCTGTACGGTCACGTGCATCCTTCGACAGCCTACTCGACCGGCGCCTGGCTGCGCGACGTCACCGGGCTGATCGCGGAAGGTATTTTCTCCGGCCGGCCGGCTGTCTTCGTCGGCGGCACCGGGCTCTATTTCCGAGCTTTAGCCGAAGGCATCTCGGACATGCCCGACATTCCGCCTTCGGTGCGTGAGCGCTGGCGCTACGAACTCAAGGAACAAGGGGCAGAACGGCTGCACCGTGTACTGATGCATCAGGATTCGGCTGTCGCCATGCAGCTCCGGCCGACCGATGGCCAGCGCATTGTGCGGGCACTGGAGGTGCTCGACGCGTCGGGACGGTCGATCCTTGAATGGCAAGCGGCACGCGGCCAGCCGCTCATCGACCGCGACAGCGCACGCTTCCTGGTGATCGAGCCGGATCGCGGCGAACTGGTGGCGCGTATCCGGGCGCGTTTCGATCAAATGCTCGACAAGGGCGCGCTCGACGAGGTCAGGCAGTTGATGGCACTCGACCTCGATCCGAACCTGCCGGCGATGAAGGCGATCGGCGTGCGCGAGCTGCAGGCCGCGATGGCCGGACACATGGGCTTTCCCCAAGCGATTGAGCGAGCCAAGATCGCGACGCGCCAATATGCCAAGCGGCAGACGACCTGGTTCAAACACCAACTGGGGCCGGAGTGGCAAAGGTTACGCCCGGGCGAGAAATGGTCAATCGGGGACTGATAGAATGCGATTTGATCAGGGCTTGGAATTGTGAGCGCAGCTTCCCGTCACGGTTGTCCGGGTTAACCGTCCGTAAGGCCTGGCATGCCATAACGGCGACGGTCGCAGTACCGCGGGGCGTTATGCGTTTTCACAAGGCGGAATCGGCGTTTTTCGTCTTTATCTTCGTGATCCTGGCCGCCGGCCTGGTGACCTTTCACGCCTATGGCCAATTGCAGGATATCGCGACCGCTCTCGACACAGCATCGCGTCTCGACAGAATCGCCTATCTCAACAAATTGCTGTTCGTGACCGGTGCGCTGCTGGCTGCTGCCTTGTTCTTTGGAACCTTCTTCATCTACCCGCTGATCCGCGGCCAGGTGAGGGAAGAGGGCAAGTTGCGCGCCATGACGGTGTCGCTGAGCGCCCGTTCGCAAACGCTCGAGCACGCAGCGCTCACCGACGGCCTGACCGGAATGCAGAACCGCCGCTACTTCGATGACGCGTTGCGGGAATATCTAGACGAGTTCGGCCGCATCGACAAGCCGGTGGGCCTGATGATCCTCGATCTCGATCATTTCAAGCAGGTCAACGACACGCATGGCCACGATGTCGGCGACGAGGTTCTGCGGTCCGTCGCGCAGTGCGTACGGGGCATGACCCGCTATCACGATGTGGTGGCGAGGCTGGGCGGCGAGGAGTTCGCCGTGGTCACGCCCAACATGGATGCGGAACTGCTCGCGCGGTTCGCCGAGCGCATCCGCAAGGCGATCGCCAACCTGTCGATCATGTCGGGCAATGTGCGGCTGAAGGTCACCACCAGCGTCGGCCTCGCCGTCTGGGACCGCAAGGAGAGTGCCGAGGACTTCTATCGCCGCGCCGACCGGCAGCTCTACGAGGCGAAGAAGCAGGGCCGCAACCGCGTCTGCGCCTGAAATTCCATGATCAAATTCTTGACGCTGGCCGCCTGGAGCCGTGTTCTGCGCTTCTACCGCGCCGCGCGTCTCCTATGATCCTTTCCGAAAAGCGTTCTCGATTTTCGGGGTCATGCGCGTGCTCACGGACTATATGTCCGCTCCGGTTCTCGAAAGCGACTTCAGTCGACTCAGCCCGGGACTCAGTCGGCGCGAAGATGCAGAACGATTAGTCGTTCTGCTGGCGCATGCCGAAGGTCGAGGGCCTCAGGCCGTAACGCATGTCGAAATCGTCGTCCGGTTGCACGCGCGGCGCCGATGGCTTGCGGTAGTCGGGGTCGCCAGCCTGGCGCCCGGTATCGACGGCTTCGGCGAACGCTATCGACTGCTGCGGTTTCGGCACGTTGCGCAGACGCTCGACAATTCCGGCGAGATCGACATCGTCGCCGGAATCCGCGGGCAAGGCCTGCTCCCGCCTCGCTGTGCCGGGAATGAATTCCTGGGACAGTTTCTCGAATTTGAGCCGCATGGTCGTCGCCACGCCTTCGCCGAAGGCAATGGCTTCGCGCTGGCCCATGGAGGACAGGAACGCCAGCGTCGAGGCCGAGGAATCGGCGATCGCCGAGCGGATGATCGCCTGGTCCTGCTCGTTGGCGAGCCGCATGGCGAAGAAAGTCGAGCATTGCGACAGGATGGTCGGATCGAGCTCGCCTGGACGCTGGGTCACAACGCCGAGATAGCAGCCATATTTGCGGCCTTCCTTGGCGATGCGCGACAAAGCGTGCCTGGTCGGCGCGAAGCCGAGACGCGGATCGGCAGGCATGTAGCGGTGCGCTTCCTCGCAAAGCAGGAGCAGCCGCAGCCGGCCCTCGCTCCAGAGCGCAAGGTCGAAGGCGAGGCGCGCCAGCACCGAGCAGACCGAATTGACGACTTCGGACGGCATGCCCGCCATCTCGAAGCAGGTCACCGGACGTCCATGGTTCGGTACGCGGAAGATGTTGCCGATCGTCTCGTGGATGGTGTCCTCGATCAGCCGCGAATTGAACATGAAACGGTAGCGCGGGTCGGAAGCGGCCGATTCGATGCGCGTCCTCAACGACTTCAGTGTCGGCCGATCGTTCTTGCTTTCGAGCAGACCCATGCGCTCGTCGATCTGCTTGAGCAGATCGGCGATGCGGTAAGGCACCGGCGTGTCCGCCGTCAGCGCATCGCTGCCGCGCCTGATATAAGAGCCGGAGCTCGGGTTGCGATAGAGGTTCTTGGCGGCCGGGATGAGGTCGCGCAGGACGTCGACTTCCTCCGGAACGGTCTCGCGACCGCGAAACAGAACTTCGGCGAATTCTTCCAGTCTGAACATCCAGAACGGCAGGTCGAGCGTCTTGGAATCAACCTTCACGCAGTATTCCGGAAGCGAGGCGGCAAACTCGTTGTGCGGGTCGAGGATCAGCACGCGCAGATCGGGCCGCGCCTCGATCGATTTGCGCAACAGCAGCGAGACAGCCGTGGATTTGCCGACGCCGGTCGTGCCGACAATGGCGAAATGGCGCGCCAGCGTGTCGTCGACAGCGATGTTGGCGTCGATCGCCTCGTCCTGGGACAGCGTGCCGATGGTGATCGAATGGCGGCCGGCGAGATCGTAGACGGCCTGCAGGTCGCGGCTGCGGATACGGTGGGCAACCGCGCCGATATGCGGATAGGTGGTGATGCCGCGGTCGAAGACCGGTTTGGCGCCGGGCTCGGCGCCATCGCGCACCTCGCCGATCAGTTCGATGCTGACCTCGATTGCGTTCTGGCCCTCATTGCTCCAGGCGCGGTCAGACTTGCCGATCGCATAGACAAGGCCAACGGTTCGCGTCGCGCCAAGGTTGATGGAAATCATCTTGCCGACGGTCCACAGGCCGGTCACCGTGCCTTCGGCATCTTCGGCATAGGCGCTGATGGTAGCGCGCGCACCGTCGCATTGCACGACGTTGCCCAGGATGCGCTTGTCGCTCTGCTGGGCGTCGCGGCGCTCCTGCGAGGTCGGCTCCCCAATGGAGGCTTCGCGTTCAACAAACATCGGTTACCTGTCCCATTCCCCTCGGGGTCAAAGCTATCCCAATCGGGGTTAAAGCCGCGTGAGGTCGGATGGTGTAGGTCCCGTTAAACCACTCGCGAAAATGCGATCGACCAGCCTCTTCCTTCATCCCGGAATTTCGATATATTGGATGAATGACTGATATATCGAACGACATCACATCCACGATCGGCAGGCGGATACGCTCCGAGCGTGATTTGCGGGGATGGTCGCTGGCCGAGTTGGCCGAGCGTTCCGACGTTTCCAAGGCGATGCTGAGCGCCATGGAGCGCGGCCTGACAAGTCCGACCGCGGCGCTCCTCGTGCGCATCGCGTCGGCTTTCGGCATGACGCTCTCGACGCTGATTGCCCGCGCCGAAATGCAGGGCGGCAGTGTGTGCCGCAAGGACGAGCAGCCGGTCTGGCAGGATCCGGCGACCGGCTATGTGCGACGCCATCTGTCGCCGGCAACGCAAATGCCGCTCGAGCTGATCCGGGTCAGCCTGCCGGCAGGCGCCAAGGTCGAATTCCCGGCAGCGTCCTATGCCTTCATCAAGCAGCAGATCTGGCTGATCGGCGGCCGCCTGGACTTCACCGAAGGCAATGTCGTGCACAGGCTGGAGTCGGGCGACTGCCTGGCGCTCGGAGCCCCGTCGGACTGCACCTTCCACGCTCCGGGACCGGAAGCCGCCGAGTATCTGGTGGCGCTGGTCCGGGGCTGATCGCATGGCACGCCGGCCTGAACGGTCCCACAATGGCGGGCCGCCTCTCGACGACTACGAAGGTCCGCCCTGGGGTAAGGGCGACGCCTACATCTTTCTTGCCTGGCGCGCCGCCCACGACAAAGCCTGGAAGGCGCCGAGCCACGCCGTCATGCTGATGCGGCTGGAAAAGGCCGAGCGGCTTGGGCTCACCTATGAGGAATACACGCTCGAGATCCTGGAGCGCGGGCGGCACCTCAGCGAGGACGATGCCGAGCGTATTGCGGAAATCCGAAGGGCGCGCCGCCGAAGACGTAGCAGTCATTTCGCATGAGCGTGGCCCGACACCTCATCACCTGGAGACCACCGACATGAACCCCCTTGAAATCAGGGCGTTGAACGACGACGCAAAAACCAGCGGGATGCTCGCCGACTTGCTGATCGAGACAGTCGCCGCCGGCGGATCGGTAAGCTTCATGCATCCCTTGTCTCCCGACGCGGCCCATGAGTTCTGGCGCAAATCGCTCGCTGCCGCGGCGCGCGGGGAACGGGCGCTGCTGGGCGCATGGGATGGCGAGACGCTTGTCGGCACCGTCACACTGCTTCTCGACTGCCCGCCCAACCAACCGCACCGCGCCGAGATCGCCAAGCTGATGACCCGCCTCGACTATCGCGGCAAAGGTATTGCCAGCGGCCTGATGCGGGCCGCTGAGGAACTGGCGGTCAAGAAAGGGCGCACCCTGCTGGTGTTGGACACAGCAAGCGAACAGGGGGCCGGCGGCCTTTACGAAAAACTCGGCTTCTCGCTGACCGGCGAGATTCCGGACTATGCGTTGAAACCCCATGGTGGGCTCACCGGCACGCTCATCTATTGGAAGCGGATAGGGGAGCCGGCCCGAGCGCTATCCTGAAATGCTGGCGAGACGCGACAAAAGCCAGCGGCGAAAATCCTGTTCGGCGCCGGACAGCCGCGATGACGATGGCCATGTCAGGAAGTGACCCGATGGGCTCGAGAGCTCGAAATCGGAAAGCCTGACAAGGAGATTGTCCTTAAGCGCGGCGTCGATGAGCGGCCGCAAGCCCAGCAGCGCTCCGGCGCCGGACTTCGCCGCCTCCATCGCGGCGACAAAACTGTCGAAGCGATGCGAGCGTTGGGAGTGTCCGGCAAGGCCGGAGGCTGCGAACCATTCCGCCCACATCTCGCGCGCACCCGCCACCAAAAGCAGCGGCAGGGATGTCCATTCGGCATTTCCGGCCAAGGTCGGCGCCGCGACCGGAACGAGCCGCTCGACCGTCAGCCGGTCGGCGTCGCGCCCGGAAAACGAACCGTTGCCGAAGCGGATGTCGAGCGTCGAGCCCGCCTCGTCGTAGTCCGTCGGCCGATGGATGGTCACCAGATCGAGCCTGATCCACGGCAGCGCCTTTGCGAGATCGGGAAGAGCCGGGACCAGCACCAGCAGCGCGAAAGAAATCGGAACGCGAAGGGTGACGGTCTGCAAAACGCGTGGCTCGAACAACTCGTTCGTGCTGCTGCCGATAATCGCGAACGCCGACTGGATGTGGGGAAGATAGGCGGCGCCCTGCGGCGACAACGCCACGCCGCGTGCCAGCCGCGCGAACAGTCGCGTCTTGAGACGCTCTTCCAGAAAGCGGATGTGCTGGCTGACGGCGGCTTGCGTGAGCCCGAGCTCGGCGGCAGCGGCGGTGAAATTCGACAGGCGCGCAGCCGCTTCGAAACTGCGTAGCCAGTCGAGCGGAGGCATGGGATCGGCAGCTTTTCCAGTCATTAGGTTTTTGGCAGCATTGGCTGAAAAACAATAACTTGATTTATGCCTTCGGCAAAGACAGCATCAATCGGTACCGCGGCGACGGCCCGAAGACGGGAGTTTCAGAAACGTGCTGACGAGAGCAACCCTTGTCGACGAAGGACGGACGATCGCGCTTGGCTGGGACGACGGAACACGCAGCCGATTCCATGCCATGTGGCTGCGCGACAACGCACTGGACTACAGGACGCGCAGCGCCGGCAACGGCCAGCGGCTGATCACCATCCTGGACATTCCGGCCGAGACACGGATCGGAGAGGCCTCGATCAAGGGCGAGGCGCTGGTGGTCACGTTCGTGCCTGAAGACAAGACCGTCAGCTTTCCCGCAAGCTGGCTTCGCGCCCATACTTACGACCGCGAAGAAAATCGGCAGCCCGGCTGGACCAGCAGCGACATTCGGCGGTGGACCAAGGCCACGATGCAGAGTTCGGTGCCGCGCACGGCCTATAGTGAGGCGCGGCACGACAGGAATGTTCTGCGGCAATGGCTGACGGCGGTGCGGAGCTTTGGCTTTGCCGTCATGGACGGTCTGCCGGCCGAATCCGGGGCATTGTGCAGTGTGGCCGATCTCTTCGGATATATCAGGGAGACCAATTACGGGCGCTGGTTCGAGGTGCGCGCCGAGGTCAATCCGAACAATCTTGCCTACACCAACCTTGGCCTGCAGGCGCATACCGACAATCCCTACCGCGACCCGGTGCCGACGCTGCAGATCCTGGCCTGCATCGAGAATACGGTGGAAGGCGGCGAATCCAGCGTCGTCGACGGATTCGCGGTGGCGGCCGCGCTGCAGGCGGAGAATTCGAACGGCTTCCGGTTGCTTTCCTCCTATCCGGCGCGCTTCGAATATGCCGGCTCATCGGGCGTGCGGCTGCAGTCCAAGCGCCCGATGATCGAGCTCGGACCGAATGGCGAGCTCATCTGCGTGCGCTTCAACAACCGCTCGCTGGCGCCGACCATCGACGTGCCGTTCGCCGAAATGAACGCATATTACGCCGCCTATCGCCGGTTCGCCGAACTGATCGAGGATCCGGCCTTCGAGGTGACCTTCAAGCTCGAGGCGGGCCAGTCGTTCATCGTCGACAACACGCGCGTCATGCATGCGCGCAAGGCCTTTTCCGGCAGCGGCACGCGCTGGCTGCAGGGCTGCTACGCCGACAAGGACGGCCTGCTGTCCACGCTGGCGGCAATCGAACACGATGTCAGAGAGGCGGCCGAATGAAATCGAATGAACTGAACACCGGCAACATCGTCGAGTTCATCGCCGACATTTTCGAGCTTCGCGGCGCGGAATCCTATCTCGGCGAGCCGGTCACCATGTCCGAGCATATGCTGCAGGGCGCGTGGCTAGCCGAGCAGGATGGCGCGCCGGAGGAGCTTGTGGCTGCGGCGCTGCTGCACGACATCGGCCACTACACCAGCGAGTTCGGCACCTATTCGCCCGACGACGTCGAGGACAAGCACCACGACGAGGCGGGTGGCGAGCTGCTGGCGCCGTTCTTTCCGCCGGTCATCGTCGAATGCGTCAGGCTGCATGTTGCGGCCAAGCGTTATCTCTGCGCCACCGATCCGAGCTATTTCGGCAAGCTGTCGCCGGCCTCGGTCCATACGCTGTCGCTGCAGGGCGGGCCGATGAGCGCGGAGGAGGTGGCGGAGTTCCGCAGCAATCCATTCCATCAGGAAGCCGTGCGTGTGCGCATCTGGGACGAGGGTGGCAAGGTCGCCAACATGAAGACGCGCGCCTTTCGCGACTACGTGCCGCTGCTGGAGCGGGTGGTGAAAAAGTTCGCGGCCCGAAGCGCGACGTGATCACCGGCGCCGCCCCCACCCGGCACACTTGCCTACAATAGTGGCCGTTTCTCGGCAACATCATGCGTCTCGACATACCCGGCAAAATGCGTTGGCGGCAACCAGGCAAGGGGTGTGGTGCTGGCGGTCTGAACAATCCGCGCCGCTGAACAATGGGACCGACAGATTGCCCGTTGACAGCGGCGCGGAACCGACCTTATTGTCCGCGCCCATGAAAACAGCACTCATTCTCGTAGGCTGGCGCGTGGGCAAGGCGGTGTAACCGCCGGGCGAAAACCTCCCATGCGCATCCCACAGGCTCCCTCGGGGGCCTTTTTTATTGCCCAAAACCCAACTAAACGACCAGCAAATCGCCAGATGGCGAACAGTACGGGACCAGACCGATGAGCAACGGACATAACGAGCGGCGCGAAATGACGGGCGCCGAAATGGTGGTGCAGGCGCTGAAGGACAACGGCGTCAAGCATGTCTTCGGCTATCCGGGCGGCGCGGTCCTTCCGATCTATGACGAGATCTTCCAGCAGGATGAGGTCGAGCACATTCTGGTCAGGCACGAGCAGGGTGCCGGCCATGCCGCCGAAGGTTATGCGCGTTCGACCGGCAAGGCCGGCGTGCTGCTGGTCACGTCCGGCCCCGGGGCCACCAATGCGGTGACGCCGCTGCAGGACGCGCTGATGGATTCCATTCCGCTGGTCTGTCTCACCGGTCAGGTGCCGACCTCGCTGATCGGCTCCGACGCCTTCCAGGAATGCGACACCGTCGGCATCACGCGCCCCTGCACCAAGCACAATTGGCTGGTGAAGGACGTCAACGAGCTCGCCGCCACCATCCACGAAGCCTTCCATGTCGCGACCACCGGGCGGCCGGGCCCGGTCGTCGTCGACATTCCGAAGGACGTGCAGTTCGCCAAAGGCATCTACGTGCCGCCGCAAACGGCGCCGCGCACCAGCTATCAGCCGAAGGTCCAGGGCGATCTGGAGAAGGTGAAGGCCGCCGTCGAATTGATGGCCGGCGCGAAGAGGCCGATCATCTACAGCGGCGGCGGCGTCATCAATTCAGGTCCGGAAGCCAGCCATCTGCTGCGCGAGCTGGTCGACCTCACCGGCTTCCCGATCACCTCGACGCTGATGGGCCTCGGTGCCTATCCGGCTTCGGGCAAGAACTGGATCGGCATGCTCGGCATGCATGGCACCTACGAAGCCAACATGGCCATGCATGATTGCGACGTGATGATCTGCATCGGCGCGCGCTTCGACGACCGCATCACCGGCCGGCTGACCGCGTTCTCGCCGAACTCGAAGAAGATCCATATCGACATCGATCCGTCCTCGATCAACAAGAATGTCCATGCCGATGTGCCGATCCTGGGCGATGTCGGCCGCGTGCTGGAGGATCTGGTGCGGCTGTGGCGGGCGACTGCCAAGGCCGACAAGAAGGCGCTCTATCCATGGTGGGAGCAGATCGCGAAATGGCGCGCGCGGGACTCGCTCGCCTATAGGATGAACAACGACGTGATCATGCCGCAATACGCGATCCAGCGGCTCTATGCGCTGACCAAGGATATGGACACCTACATCACCACCGAAGTCGGCCAGCACCAGATGTGGGCGGCGCAGCACTATCACTTCGACAAGCCCAACCGCTGGATGACCTCGGGCGGCCTGGGCACGATGGGATATGGCCTGCCGGCGGCGCTCGGCGTGCAGATCGCACATCCGAATGCGCTGGTCATCGACATCGCCGGCGACGCTTCGGTGCAGATGACGATGCAGGAGATGAGCTCGGCCGTGCAGTACGACGCGCCGATCAAGATCTTCATCCTCAACAACCAGTATATGGGCATGGTGCGCCAGTGGCAGCAGCTTCTGCACGGCAACCGGCTGTCGCATTCCTACACCGAGGCGATGCCGGATTTCGTCAAGCTGGCGGACGCCTATGGCGGCCATGGCATACGCTGCGACAAGCCGGACGAGTTGGATGACGCGATCCGCGAGATGATTTCGGTGACGAAGCCGGTGCTATTCGACTGCCGCGTGGCGACTCTCGCCAACTGCTTCCCGATGATTCCGTCCGGCAAGGCGCATAACGAGATGCTCCTGCCTGACGAGGCGACCGACGAGGCGGTGGCCAACGCCATCGACGCCAAGGGCAGGGAACTGGTGTAGCGGCAGACAGCGTCTGCGGCGGAAGCCGTGTGGAAACATAGAATTAGCGCCAAAGTTTGAAATCGAGATTCACGTCATGAACGCACAGCTCCAGCCGACCGGCTCCGCCTACTTCATCGCCAAGGAAACCGAAAAGCCGGAAACGCACACGCTTTCCGTGCTGGTCGACAACGAACCGGGGGTGCTTGCCCGCGTCATCGGCTTGTTTTCGGGGCGCGGTTATAACATCGAAAGCCTCACGGTGTCCGAGACCGAGCACGAGAAGCATTTGTCGCGCATCACCATCGTGACGCGCGGCACGCCGCATGTGCTGGAGCAGATCAAGCACCAGCTCGAGCGGATCGTGCCGGTGCACCGCGTGGTCGATCTCACCGTGCGCTCGCACGAACTCGGCCAGGAGCGGCCGCTGGAGCGCGAGCTTGCCCTCGTCAAGGTCGCCGGCGCCGGCGACGCCCGCGTCGAGGCGCTGCGGCTGGCCGATGCCTTCCGCGCGTCGGTCATCGACGCCAACACCGAGCATTTCATCTTCGAGATCACCGGCAAGGGTTCCAAGCTCGACCAGTTCATTGCCATCATGAAGCCGCTCGGCCTGGTCGAGATCTGCCGCACCGGTGTCGCAGCCATGAACCGCGGCCCGCAGGGCATGTAGGCGCGCCACCCACCGCTCCGGCTGCTTCAAATTCTCCTCGCTGGTCCGGCGGTCGCCCGTCCGTGGCTTTTGCGCGCCTGCCGAAAAAGGACAATATAGCTGACCTATCCGGGGAGGATATGATGTCCGTCAACGCGTTCCTTGCACTCCTGGTCTATGCCTTCGTGACGTCGATCACGCCGGGGCCGAACAATCTCATGCTGCTGGCCTCCGGCGTCAATTTCGGCATAGTCAGAACGGTTCCGCATATGCTGGGCATCAGCATCGGTTTTCTGGTTCTGCTGCTGGCCGTCGGCTTCGGACTCGGCGCGGTGCTGACAGCGTTTCCGGCGCTGCATGCTGCGCTGAAAATCGCCGGCGCAGCCTATCTGCTCTATCTCGCCTGGAAGATCGCCATGTCGCGTTCGATGGGTGGCAAGGACGGGGCGAAGGCGCGTCCGATGCGCTTCATCGATGCCGCCGCGTTCCAATGGGTCAACCCGAAGGCGTGGGTGATGGCGATCACTGCCATGGCCGTCTACACCAATCCGGATCATCCGTTCGTCTCGGTGGCGCTGATTTCGATCGCCTTCACCATCGTCAACCTGCCCAGCGTTTCGGTGTGGGCCGGGTTCGGCACCGCGCTGCGCGGCTTCCTTTCGGATCCCGTGCGGCTGAAATGGTTCAACATAGGAATGGGTCTGCTGCTCGCAGCGACGCTCTGGCCGATGCTGCGTTAAGGGATCGCCACGGCACGTTAGCCGGCTGCACAACAATTGTGCAGTGCATATTAAATCTTCGTAATCCCGCGTTTTGGCCCTTTTCCGCCAAAGCCTTGTCCTATCTATTCGGCGAAATTCGCGGCAACGGCCGTGAAATGAGCTGAGAATAGACCACCGGTTTCGGCGTGTCGGATAGAGGGCCAGTTGTCGATGCGCGGAAAAATCGCCTTTACAGTCGTCGCTCTGGCCTGCCTTGCAGGTGTCGGCCTTTATCTGTCGCCCGCCACAATGGGCAGGGTGCAGCAGCTGATCTCCGGCCAGCAGGCCGACACAGCCGGCGCCGACACGACCAAGGCATCGGGCAGCCAGAAGGGCGGCGCTGGCGGCGCGCGTTCCGCCTCGATCGTTTCGGCAACTGCGACGACCGCCGATTTTCCGATCCGTCGCTACGCCATCGGCTTCGTCTCCTCACCGTCGGTGGTCAGCGTAAATGCCCGTGTCTCCAGCCAGATCGTGTCGATCGCGGTGAAGGACGGGCAAATGGTCAAGGCCGGCGACCTTCTCTTCTCGCTCGATGACCGCGCACTGAAGGCGCAGCTTGCCAAGGATCAGGCGACGCTCGTCAAGGACCAGGCCCTGCTGGTGAGCGCCACGGCGGATCTTCAGCGCGCCAAGGACCTTGTCGCCAAGCAGGCTGGCACGCAGCAGACTTACGACCAGGCACTGGCGGCGCAGAAGGCCGCGGCCGCCACCATCGATGCCGACAAGGCGACGATCGACGCCGATACCGTCCAGTTAAGCTACGCGACCATCAGCGCGCCCATCTCAGGCAGGCTGGGAGCGGTCAACGTCTCGGTCGGGGATCTCGTCACCACCAGCAACGGCTCAAGCACCACGACGCCGCTTGTGACCATCACACAGATGGACCCGCTGCAGGTTAATTTCACTCTTCCGGAAAGCAACCTTGCTTTATTGCACAAGGCGCTGGCGAGCCCACAGCAAGGCGACGTGACGCTCACCAAGGACGGCGATCCCACGCCGATCGGCAAGGGCACGCTCGATTTCGTCGATTCCAGCGTCGACACCGCCTCCGGCACCATCGCCACGCGGGCGAGCATACCGAACTCCGATCTTTCGCTTTGGCCGGGGCAGTATGTGAATGTCATCCTTGATGCCGGCACGATGCCGCAGATGACCTCGGTGCCGACGGTCGCGGTGCAGCCGAGCCAGAAAGGTCCCTTCGTCTATGTGATCAAGCCGGACAACACGGTCGAGATGCGGCCCGTGCAGGTGGCGCTGACGGAGGGCGATAACAGCGCCATCAGCCAGGGCCTCAAGGGCGGCGAGAAAGTGGTGGTCGAAGGCCAGACAAGGCTAAAGGACGGCGCGACGGTGCACGAAGGCAAGACAGCGAGCAGCAGCGGCGATCAAAATTCGCCTAAGGTCGCTCAGGCCGACAAGGCCGGCGAGGCTCGCCCATGATTTCCGAATTCTGCATACGAAAGCCCGTCGCCACGCTGCTGATGTCGTTCGCCCTCGTGCTGGGCGGACTGTTCGCTTACAAGTTCCTGCCGGTTGCGGCGCTGCCCAGCGCGGAGTTCCCGGTGGTGAATGTCTCGGCCCAACTGGCCGGCGCTTCGCCGGAGACCATGGCGACCTCGGTCGCGACGCCGCTGATCAAGCAGTTCGCAACCATTGCCGGCATCGATTCGATTTCGACCACCAACTCGCTGGGCCAGACCTCGATCGCCATCCAGTTCGTGCTCAACCGCGACATCGACGCGGCTGCCGCGGACGTTCAGGCAGCCATTGCGCGCACGCAAAAATCGCTGCCGCCGCAAATGACGGCGCCGCCAAGCTATCGCAAGGTCAATCCGGCCGATGCGCCGATTCTTCTGATGTCGCTGGTCAGCGACACCGTTCCACTCACCGACCTCGACGCCTTCGCCGAAAACGTCATCTCGCCCTCGCTGTCGACCATCGATGGCGTTGCGCAGGTTTCGATCTACGGACAGCAAAAATATGCGGTGCGCATCCAGATCGATCCGACCGCGCTCGCCGCGCGCGGCATCTCGATCGACCAGTTGCAGACGGCCGTGGCCTCGGCCAACAGCAACACCCCGCTCGGCGTGCTGCAGAACGACAAGCAGCAGCTGACGATCACGGCCAACACTCAGTTGATGAACGCCGCCGATTTTTCAAACATTATCATCGCCACCAAGAACGGCCATCCGGTGCGGCTGGGCGAGGTCACGCGCGTCATCGACTCGGTCGAAACCACGACGACGGCGAGTTGGTATGACGGCACGCGCGCCATTATCATGGCCGTGCAGCGCCAGCCCGACGCCAATACGGTCGACGTCGTCGACAAGGTCAAGGCGATGCTGCCGTCTTTCCAGGACCAGATGCCGGCTGCCGCGAGCATCAAACTGCTCAACGACCGATCCACCTCGATCCGCCAGGCCGTCGACGACGTGCAGTTCACGCTGCTCCTGACCATCGCGTTGGTGGTGATGGTGATCTTCGTGTTCCTGCGCCGCGTCACGGCAACGATCATCCCGGCGGTGGCCGTGCCGATCTCGCTGATCGCGACGCTCGGCGCGATGTTCCTGTTCGGCTTCTCGATCGACAACATCTCACTGATGGGTCTGACGCTGGCCGTCGGCCTAGTCGTCGACGACGCGATCGTCATGCTCGAAAACATCTTCCGCCACATGGAAGAGGATGGGCTGTCGGCTTTCGACGCCGCGGTCAAGGGCGCGCGCGAGATCGGCTTCACCATCATATCGATTTCGATTTCGCTGGTGGCGGTGTTCATCCCCGTGCTTCTGATGGGCGGCGTCATCGGTCGCATCTTCAACGAATTCGCCGTCGTGGTGACGGTCGCCATCCTGGCGTCGATGTTCGTGTCGCTGACCCTGACGCCGATGCTGTGCTCGCGGCTCTTGTCGGTGACCAAGGCCGATCGCGACGCGCATGCCGACGGTCACAGACATGATCTCATCACGCGTGGCTATGACTGGATCCTGAGCTTCTGTCTGCGCCACACCTTCCTGGTGTTCCTGGTCTTCGTCGGCACCGCGGCAGCCTCCGTCTGGCTGATCCAGGTTTCGCCGAAGGGCTTCTTCCCGCAAGAAGACATAGGCCAGATCTCGGTAACCACCATCGCCCGCCAGGACATCTCCTTCGACGCGATGACGAAGCTGCAGAGCCAGGTCGCCGACGTCTTCTCGCATTCGCCTTACGTCGATCACGTCGCCTGGTCGGTGGGCAGCGGCAATAATGCGCTCAATCAGGGACAGTTGTTCGTGCAACTGAAGGACAAGGACAAGCGTCCCGACATAGAGAAGGTGCTTTCCGATTTGAGGCGGCAGCTGTCCGGCGTCGCCGGCATCGAAACCTATATGCAACCGGTGCAGAACCTCAGGCTCGGCTCGCGGTCCTCGGCCAGCGCCTATCAGCTGGTCGTCCAAGGCCTCGATAACGGCGCGACGGACGCCTGGGCGCAGAAATTGAACGACGCCATGGCCGCCGATCATAAATTCTTCACTGACGTCACAAGTGATTTGCAGAACAACGCGCTGCAGGCGTCGCTGGTCGTCGATCGCGACAAGGCCGCTCAGCTCGGTATCGACACGGACACGCTGCGCTCCGCCCTCTATGGCGGCTTCGGCACCGATCAGGTCTCAACCATTTTCGGCTCGGCCGACAGTTACGAAGTCATCACCGAGCTCGATCCGAAGATCGAGTGGTCGCCGGAGCGCATGCTGGCCATTCAGGTGAGAACGGCGAGCGGCAGCCTCGTTCCTCTCGGTGCCTTCGCCCGGGTCGATCGTACGGCCGGCGCCTTGACGGTCAACCAGCTTGGCCAGCTGCCGGCGGTGACGATCTCCTACAACCTGCCGCAGGGTGTCTCGCTCGGCGACACGGTGACCCGCATCAACCAGCTCAAGGACCAGATCGGCATGCCGCAGGCGATCGGCACCACCTTCGCCGGCACAGCCAAGACGTTCCAGGATTCGCTTGCCAACCAAGGGCTGCTGATCGGGGGCGCGATCCTCACGATCTACATCGTGCTCGGCATGCTCTACGAGAGCTTCATCCATCCGCTGACCATTCTGACGGGCCTGCCATCGGCGGTACTGGGCGCGGTGGTTGCATTGCGGCTCTTCGGCATGGACCTGTCGGTCATAGCCGTGATCGGCATCCTAATGCTGATCGGCATCGTCAAGAAAAACGGCATCATGATGATCGACGTGGCGCTGGAGTTGAGGCGCGAAGGGATGTCGGCGCTGGACTCCATCCACAAGGCGTGCCTGATGCGTTTCCGGCCGATCATGATGACGACGCTGGCGGCCTTGATGGGCACGTTCCCGATCGCGCTCGGCACCGGCGCCAGCGCCGAGCTGCGCCAGCCGCTCGGCGTTGCGGTGGTCGGCGGCCTGCTCGCATCCCAGGCGCTGACCCTGTTCGTCACGCCGGTCATCTATGTCTATTTCGAGCATTTCTCCGGCTGGCTGCTCAGCTTCTCCTCGAAGAAGAGCCGGCCGGCGTTGCATGCGGTCGAGCCGGTCGAGCAGCCCTCGCTCTTCGACCCCGGAGAAAATGCCGAACCGAAAAAATTGGCCGCCGAATAGGCGGCTCGGCTCTGGCCCAAGGCGCCGAGCTTGCGGGGGCGTGCGCACGATCGTAACCTTGCGCCATGTCCCATGATCACGACCACGACAACGAGCTCGATCCGTTTGCGGCGCGCGTGCGCGCCTTGGAAACGATCCTTACCGAGAAGGGCCTGATCGATCCGGCGGCCATCGACGTCATCGTCGAAACCTACGAAACGAAAATCGGCCCACGCAACGGCGCCAGGGTGGTGGCGAAGGCCTGGAACGATCCGGCCTATGCCGAATGGCTGAAGCGCGACGCGACGGCGGCAATTGCCTCGCTCGGCTATACCGGGCGTCAGGGCGAGCACATGCAGGCGGTGTTCAACACGCACGAGACGCACAACCTCGTCGTGTGCACGCTCTGCTCCTGCTATCCGTGGTCCGTGCTCGGCCTGCCGCCGGTCTGGTACAAGGCGCCGCCCTATCGTTCGCGGGCTGTTATCGATCCGCGCGGCGTGCTTCAGGAGTTCGGTCTGACGCTGCCCGCGGGTAGGAAAATCCGCGTCTGGGATTCGACGGCCGAGCTTCGCTACCTGGTGGTGCCGATGCGGCCGAAAGGCACCGAGGGCTGGAGCGAGGAGCAACTCGCCGGCCTGGTCAGCCGCGATTCGATGATCGGCACGGCGCTGGCGAAGGAGCCGGCATGAACGGGCCGCAAGATCTCGGCGGGCAGATGGGGTTCGGGCCGGTCGCGCCCGAGACGGGCGAGCCTTACTTCCATGCTTCCTGGGAGCGGCGGGCGCTTGGCGTCACGCTCACTGCCGGCGCCATGGGTGCCTGGAACATCGACGAGAGCCGGCATGCGCGAGAATCGCTGCATCCCGCCGATTATTATTCGTCGAGCTATTACCAGATCTGGATCCAGGCGCTTGAGGTACTCCTGAAGCGCCATGGCTTCGTGACGGAACGCGACCTTGCCGCCGGCAAGGCTGTCGATCCGGCGGCGACACCCAAACGCGTGCTGAAGGCTGCCGATGTGCCTGCCGTGCTCGCCAAGGGCGGGCCATGCGATCGTCCCGTGGCTGCGCCGGCACGCTTCCAAGCGGGCGACCGCGTTCGGACGAAGAATTTCAGTCCCACCGGCCATACGCGCCTGCCGCGCTACGCGCGCGGCAAGAACGGAAGGATCGAGGCCGTTCGCGACGGCTTCGTGTTCCCGGACAGCAACGCGCATGGCAAGGGCGAGAACCCGCAATGGGTCTATACCGTGGTTTTCGACGGCGCCGAGATCTGGGGCGAGGGCGCCGATCCGACGCTTGAGGTCTCGATCGATGCTTGGGAGAGCTACCTTGAGCCCGCATGAGATTGAACTGCCGGGCGGCTTCGACGATCCGGTTTTCGCCGAACCGTGGCAGGCGGAGGCTTTCGCCATCACGGTGGCGCTGCACGACAAGGGCCTGTTTTCGTGGAACGAATGGGCGGACGCCTTGTCCGCCGAAGTGAAGAAGCCGGACGCCGCGAGCGACGGCCACGACTATTACGAGCACTGGCTGTCGGCGCTGGAAAAATTGCTGGCGACCAAGGGCGTCGCCGGCAAGCACGAGATCGATGCGCTCGCGGCCGCCTGGGAGCGTGCCGCGCACGCCACGCCGCACGGCAAGCCGATCCTGCTGGAGAATGATCCCGGAGGCCACCGGTAGCCCGGACTCAAACTTCGTTCCCTTTACGTTCTTGTTTGCGCCTGATAGCGTGCCGAGCTGATAATGAATGAGACCGTCGCCGACGACGCCGGTGATGGCACGCCAACCTTGTGTTTCGCTCGCGAATCCGGTCTGTCGAACTGATGGAATTCTCTCCTCAACAGGACGAGGCTTTGAAGGCGGTCGGCCGCTGGCTGAAGGACGGGCGGCCGCAGATCTTCCGCCTGTTCGGCTATGCCGGCACCGGCAAAACGACGCTTGCGCGCTATTTCGCCGAGCACGTCGACGGGCAGGTGCAATTCGCGGCATTCACCGGCAAGGCTGCCCAGGTGCTGCGCTCCAAGGGAGCGACCAACGCCCGCACCATCCATTCGCTGATCTACAGGCCGAAGGGCGAGGAATCGGTCGAGGACCAGGTGACGGGCAAGACGTCGATGTCGCCGACCTTTTCACTCAACCGGCAAAGTCCGATCGCGCGCGCCAAGCTGGTCGTCATCGACGAATGTTCGATGGTCGACGAGCAACTCGGCCGCGACCTGATGAGCTTCGGCACGCCGATCCTGGTGCTCGGTGATCCGGCGCAGTTGCCGCCGATCTCGGGCGGCGGCTTCTTCACCGAGCACGAGCCGGATGTGCTGCTCACCGAGATCCATCGCCAGGCGCGCGACAACCCGATCATCCGGCTGGCGCTCGACGTGCGCGAAGGCCGCGAGTTCATGCATGGCGACTACGGCACGGCGCAGGTGATCGGCAGGGAAGGGGTCACGCAGGATCTGGTGATGAAAGCCGATCAGGTGCTGGTCGGCACCAACCGCACGCGGCGGCGCTACAACCAGCGCCTGCGCGAGCTGAAGGGCTTTTCCGCCGACTATCCGCAGGCCGGCGACAAGCTGGTCTGCCTGCGCAACGATCCGGCCAAGGGGCTGCTCAACGGATCGCTGTGGAAAGTGATGACCTCGTCGCGCGAGACGGTGAAGCCTGGCATCAACCTGCTGGTCTCGCCGGAGGAGGACGATCCCGACCGCGGCGTTGCCAAGATCAAGCTGCTGAAGGCGGCGTTCGAGGATCCGGATGCCGAGATTCCATGGCAGCAGAAGAAGCGATTCGACGATTTCGACTACGGCTATGCGCTGACCGCGCACAAGGCGCAGGGCTCGCAGTGGAATGACGTCGTGCTGTTCGACGAGAGCTGGGCCTTCAAGGAGACCCGGCAACGCTGGCTCTACACGGCCATCACGCGTGCGGCCGAGCGGCTGACGATCGTGCGATAGAGCGGTTCACCGGTTCAGGAAAACGGTAAACCCCTCTGCCTCCTTGTCTTGGCGCGATTCCGAACGGAAAGCCGTTCACACCTTTCCTGGAAATTGCTCCAGTCCCGCTTATTCTGCCGACCTCGCATCGAGCCATTGCCAGGCCGCGGCTTCGTCGTCACTGGTGAAATGCCGGAATTCGAACGGCAGAACCTTCGGAAAGAAGTCGCCGACAAGGGATGCCCAGCGCGGTTCGCCGATGGCTGCGCAACGGACGACATGCTCCAGCGCGTCGGCCACACCTTGCTGCAGCGTGTCTTGCGAGATGTTGGCCCAATCGACGCTCTCCTCGTCAGTCAGCCGCACCAGCACGTCGATCCTCGGGTGCAGAGCATAGGCAGCTTCCAGCAGCCCGAAAAGGTTTTCCGCATCCGCCGGCGAAACATCGCCGACGACGTCGATTGCAAAAAGTGCGTCACGGTTGGTTTCAATGCGGCGTATCGCCGGCACCGCCTCGAGGAAATTCACTGGCAAATCCTTGTGTTGGCCATCAGCTAGTCTCTGGAACACCGGAAACCCACTATCTGTTCCCTGCAAAGGCGCTATAGATGCCCGCCAAAACCAAGCTGGATGCGAATTCATGCCTGCAAAGCTTTCGGTCAACCTCAACGCTGTCGCCATGCTGCGCAACCGCCGCGACCTGCCGTGGCCGAGCGTCATCGGGCTGGGGCGCATCGCTCTTGCCGCCGGCGCGCATGGGTTGACTGTTCATCCACGCCCCGATGAGCGGCATACGAGACATTCCGACTTGCCGGAGATCAGGGCGCTGATCGACGATGAGTTCCCAAAGACGGAATTCAACATCGAGGGCTACCCGACAGAGGATTTCCTGGTGCTTGTCGAGAAGAACCAGCCGGAGCAGGTGACGCTGGTGCCCGACGATCCGGCGCAGGCGACATCGGACCACGGCTGGAACTTCGTCGCGCAGGCCGCGTTCCTGACACCGATCGTCAAGCGGCTGAAGAAGGGCGGATTTCGCGTGTCGCTGTTTTCCGACGCCGATGCGGCCGGCGTGAATGCCGCGCGCGATACCGGCGCCGACCGGATCGAACTCTATACCGGGCCCTATGGCGGTTACCATTCCGATTCCGCCAAGGCGGCCAGGGAATTGGAAAGACTGGGAAAAACCGCGGACGCGGCACTCGCGGCGGGGCTCCAGGTCAATGCCGGCCACGATTTGACCGTGAACAATCTGCCGGCATTGATCAAACGCATCCCCGCATTGGCCGAAGTATCGATCGGACATGGGTTGACAGCGGATGCGCTGGAGTATGGCATGGCCGGCACGGTTGGGCGGTTCTTGAAGGCCTGCGGATGGTAGGGCGAGGATGCCTTGCGTAGCTCCGGCGTGTTCCGCGCTTTGCGGCAGCCTCGGAGCGTGGCGAATCTGATGAAGTGGGGTTCATGGTGCTAGCCAACGCCAGCGAAACAGAATCCCTCGAACCTTTGGGCCATGCCGAGGCCGAGCGGCAGCACAGCACCAAGGTTCTGATGCTCGGCGCGCTCGGCGTCGTCTACGGCGATATCGGCACCAGTCCGATCTACGCCTTTCGAGAGGCTCTCCATGCTTCAGGGGGAGTGGTGGCCCGCAACGATGTGCTCGGCGTGCTGTCGCTGATCGTCTGGGCGCTCACCATCATCGTCACGATCAAATATGTCGCCTTCGTGCTGAGGGCCGACAATAAGGGCGAGGGCGGCACGCTGTCGCTGATGGCGCTGGCACGGAGCGCCTATCCGCAGGGCTCCAGCCTGATCCTGGTGATCGGCCTCTGCGGCGCGGCCCTCTTCTTCGGCGATTCGATCATCACGCCGGCGATCTCCGTGCTTTCGGCGGTTGAAGGCCTGGAAGTCATCACGCCGGCGCTCGATGCCTATGT
>NZ_RZSN01000072.1:0-27146 GCF_003997315.1 Mesorhizobium sp. M1A.F.Ca.IN.020.04.1.1 | reverse complement strand
GTCGTCGACGGTCTTCATCATGCGCGCCGAAGCGCTGTCGAACGATACCGGCGTCAATGTCGACCAGGAAATGTCCCGGCTTCTCGACCTCGAGCATACCTATCAGGCGTCGGCGCGCATGATGAAGACCGTCGACGACATGCTGGACGCCTTGTTGGGCGCGGTGGGATAATCGATGAAAGCGACAGCCGTCTCCTCAGCCGCCATCTCCAACGCCCTGCGCTATCAGCAGATGCGCATGCAGGCCGATCTCGTCAAGGCGACCACGGAATCCCAGACCGGCAAGGTAGCGGATGTCGGCCTGGCGCTCGGCGGGCGCACGACACAGGCCGTCACCTTCCAGCGCGATCTCGACCGGTTGAACGGCATCGTCGATTCGAACTCGCTGGTCGCCGCGCGTCTGACTTCGACACAGGATTCGCTGGGTCAGCTCTCCGATGTCGCGCAGGATCTGCTGACGGCGCTGACCAGCGCCGTATCGGGCGACTCCTCGACCAGCATCACCCAGACCGCCGGCGCCACGGCGCTGCAGCAGATGACGGGCATCCTGAACACCAGCGTCAACGGCGAATACCTGTTTGCCGGGACCAACACCGACGTCAAGCCGATCGACGATTTCAGCGCCGCCGGCTCGCCCGCCAAGGCGGCGTTCGACGCCGCCTTCACCAGCTATTTCGGCTTCACCCAGAACGACCCCGCGGCCGCCAACATCACCGCCGCCCAGATGGACGACTTCATCACCACCGCGGTCGAGCCGCAGTTCCTGGGCTCCGGATGGCAGGCCAACTGGTCGAACGCCACCGACGACCAGATCACCAGCCGCATTTCATTGAACGAGACCACGCAGACGTCGGTCAGCGCCAACGAGCAAGGCATCCGCAAGCTCGCCATGGCGGCCGCCATGGTCGGCACGCTCTTTGCCGGCAACATCAGCGAGGCCGGGCAGAATACGATCGTCAGCCGCGCGCAAAAGCTGGTCGGCGAGGCCATCGGCGGCATCGTCCAGGTGCAGTCCGAAGCCGGCCTCACCCAGAAGCGCGTGTCCGACGCCAGCGATCGCATGAAGACCCAGGTCGATCTGTTCGAGAAGCACATCATCGACCTCGAAGGCGTCGATCCCTCGGAGGCCGCCACCCGCGTGGCCGACCTGACGCAGCATATAGAAACGTCCTTCGCATTGACCGCGCGACTGCAGCAACTGAGCCTGTTGAACTATCTCACCTGAACACTCTCACCGGAACGCCAGAGCTCCGACGATGTATCAATTCTCCTACGCCGACATCCAGACCGACTCCGTCGCCGACGCCAAGGACCGGGAGCGGCAGTTGCTCACCCGATCGATCGACATGTTGTCCACGGCAGCTTCCGTTGGGCCGGAGTCGATTGAGGCGGTCGAGGCGCTGCACTTCACCAACCGCATCTGGACCACCTTCGTCGAGGATCTCGGCTCCAGCGACAATGCGCTGCCCAAGGAACTGCGCGCCAATCTGATCTCGATCGGCCTGTGGCTGCTGCGCGAAACGGAAGACATCCGGCAGGGCCGCACCAACAATTTCGAAGGATTGATCGAGGTCTCCCAGATCATCCGAGACGGCATCCAATGAGCAACACGCTGAAGATCTCGCTGAAGCCGAACGAGAAGATCTACATCAACGGCGCCGTCGTCCGGGTCGACCGCAAGGTCACGATCGAGCTGATGAACGACGTTCAGTTCCTGCTCGAAAGCCACGTCATCCAAGCCGAGCAGGCCTCGACGCCGCTCAGGCAGCTCTATTTCATCGTGCAGATCATGCTGATAAACCCGCCGGGAGCCTCCGAGGCCCGCGACATGTTCCGCCGCTCGCTGCCGATGCTGATCGCAAGCTTCGACAATCAGGAAATCTGCAGCGCGCTGAAGCAGATCGACCGCATGGTCGGCGAGGATCATATCTACGAGGCGCTGAAGGCGATCCGCGCGCTCTATCCGCTCGAGCGCCAAGCGCTTGGCGGCAATGACGACATTCCGGAAGCGCCGCGCGCGCTGGCTGTGGGAGCATAAAGATGCCCGTGGACATGACAACGACGATCCCGGTTGGCGCCACCCAGGCCAGCAGTCAGCAGACCTCGAAGACAGCGGTCGACTACCAGTCGTTCCTGAAACTTCTGATCGCCGAAATGAAGAACCAGGATCCGACCAAGCCGATGGATTCGACGGAATATGTCGCCCAGCTCGCGACCTTCTCGCAGGTCGAGCAATCGGTGCAGACCAACAGCAAGCTCGACCAGATCATGCAATCCTCGGCGCTGTCGCAGGCGGACGCGCTGATCGGCCGTTCGATCACCTCCGCCGACGGCAAGACAACCGGGACCGTGGCTTCGGTGAAGCTCGCCAGCAGCGGCCTGATCGCGGTGCTGCAGGACGGCACCGAGGTCCCTGTCGGCGCAGGCGTATCGATCAAGCCGGCCGCCTAGAGTTTCGCATAGGGTCTGCCCATGAACGAGGCCGACGCCCTCGATATCGTGCAATATGCGGTGTGGACGGTGCTTACCGCCTCCGCGCCGGTGGTGCTCGTGGCTATGGCCGTCGGTATCGGCATCGCGCTTATCCAGGCGCTGACGCAGATTCAGGAAATCACCCTCACTTTCGTGCCCAAGATCGTCGCCATCATGCTGGTCGTGGCGCTGACCGGCCCGTTCATCGGCAGCCAGATCTCGGCCTTCACCAACGTCATCTTCGAACGCATCGAGCACGGCTTCTGACCTGGGGCTGCGGGCATCCCGCCCGCGCGGACCGGCAAAAGTTTGGTCCACACCGGCAAGATGCTTGGCCTAAAGCTTCGCCGACGCATTTTCGCCTTTGCCTTCCTGTGTTGTTGGACCGGGATGCTTTGGCGAGTCGCCGGCGCGATGATGGCGCCGCGCGAGCGCAAGACAGCAAGATGAAGGCGGGACAGCGACCATGATCGACGACGAGCCGGAAAGCGAACGCGTCTCGGCGCTGGCGCCGTTCCGGCACGGCATCTTCCGTGCCGTCTGGTCGGCGAGCCTTGTGTCGAATTTCGGCGGCTTAATCCAGGGCGTGGGCGCCGCCTGGATGATGACGACGATCGCCACCTCATCCTACCAAGTGGCGCTGGTGCAGGCCTCGACCACCTTGCCGATCATGCTGTTCGCGCTTGTTGCCGGTGCCATTGCCGACAGCTTCAACCGCCGCAAGGTCATGCTGGTGGCGCAGAGCTTCATGCTGGTGGTTTCGGCACTGCTCACCGTATTCACCTGGTTCGGCTGGATGACGCCGTGGACGCTGCTTGCCTTCACCTTCCTGATCGACAGCGGCACGGCGCTGAACAGCCCGTCCTGGCAGGCGTCGGTTGGCGACATGGTGCCGCGCGCCAAGGTGCCGGCGGCGATCGCGCTCAACTCGATGGGCTTCAACATCACGCGCAGTGTCGGCCCGGCGATCGGCGGCATCATCGTCGCCGCCGCGGGGGCGGCGGCGGCCTTCGCCGCCAACGCCATCAGCTATATCGGCCTGATCGTCGTGCTTTTCCGCTGGAAGCCGGAAGTGCCCGCGCCGACCCTGCCGCGGGAATCGCTCGGCGCCGCGATGGGAGCCGGCCTGCGCTATGTCGCCATGTCGCCGAACATCGGCAAGGTGCTGGCGAGAGGCTTCGCCTTCGGCTTCAGCGCCGGCGCGGTGCTGGCGCTGCTGCCGCTGGTGGCGCGCGATGTCGTCAAGGGCGACGCGCTGACCTACGGCATCATGCTCGGCGCCTTCGGTATCGGTGCGGTCGGCGGTGCGCTGATCAGCGTCAGGCTCAGACAATTGCTCTCCAGCGAAACGATGGTACGCGCCGCCTTCGCCGGTTTCGCGCTTTGCGCCTTCAACGCCGCCGTCAGCGACAATGCCTGGCAGACGTCGGCGGGCCTGCTCATTGGCGGTGCCTGCTGGGTGATCGCGCTCTCGCATTTCAACGTCACGGTGCAGATGTCGACGCCGCGCTGGGTGGTCGGGCGCGTGTTGTCGATCTACCAGACAGCAACCTTCGGCGGCATTGCGCTGGGCAGCTGGATCTGGGGCGTCGTCGCCGACGCCCATGGCGCGGAAACTGCATTGATGGTTGCCGCTATCACCATGCTCGTCGGCGGCGCCATCGGCCTGATCCTGCCGCTGCCGCAGCACACCGCTCTCAACCTGGATCCGCTCAACCGGTTCAAGGAGCCGATGCTGGCGCTCGATTTGAAGCCGCGCAGCGGCCCGATCGCCATCATGATCGAATACATCATTCGCGAGGAGGACGTGCCGGAATTCCTCGCAACCATGGCCGAGCGTGGCCGCATCCGCCGCCGCGACGGCGCCCGCAACTGGACGCTCGCCCGCGATCTCGAAAATCCGGGCATCTGGATCGAGCACTACCACACGCCGACCTGGGTCGAGTATATCCGCCACAACCGGCGTGCCACCCATGCCGACGCCGTTGTCGGCGAGCGCATCCGCGCGCTGCACAGCGGCGAGAACCCGCCGCGTGTGCGCCGCATGATCGAACGCCCGACCACCGCCGGCACGGCGCTGGTCTCACCCAAGGGGCCGATCGATCACTAACCCGCGTCTTGTGGCCCGGAATATCTAGTTCCGATCAGCCAGCGCTGTGGATCATATATAGCTTGCGCGTCGTCTCATGAATCAGCCACTCGCCCTTCCAGCCCTTCGGCAGGACGAGCAGATCGCCAGGCCCCAGCTCACGCATCTCGCCGTCGGCACGGCTCACTTCCACGCGACCGGAAATGATGTGGCAGATCTCGGATGAACCCGAGCGGTCGGCGGTGAAGCGGCCGGGCGTACATTCCCAGATGCCGATATCGACGGTCCCGTCCGGCGATTGAAAGAACGAGCGCACCGCTTCGACCTGATCGCCTTCGATCGAGGTCGGCTTGGGTGAAAAGGCGCCGATATCGGCCGTGGCGAGGTCGCGGAAGGTCGAAAGGTCGATCAAGATAGGCTCCAGTGTCAAAAGCAATTCCAGGAAAGTGTGCAATGGTTTTCCGTCCGGAATTGCGCGAAAACAAAGAGTTAGAGCGGTTCGGCGAACGCCGAACCGCCTCAGTGGCCTGTGATGCTGTCGGCCAGAGCGGCCAATTTCGAGGTGACATTGAGCCCGGCGGCCTCGCGTTGGTCGGCGATGCGGTAGAGCTGGTACATCGAGTGGACGCCGAGCCAGCGGAACGGTTCCGGCTCCCAGGGTCTGACCTTGCGGTTGACCCACGGCAGGCGCGTAAGCTCCGTGTCCTGGCCGAGGATCAGATCGGCAAGCGTGCGCCCCGAGAGGTTTGAGCTCGACACGCCCAGCCCGACATAACCGCCGGCCCAGCCGATGCGCGTCCTGGGGTCGAGGCCGACCGTCGTGCACCAGTCGCGCGGCACGCCGAGCACGCCGCACCAGGCGTGGTCGATGCGGCACCCGGCCGTCTGCGGCAACAGCGTCGTCAGCATCGTGTGCAGCTGGTCGATCGTCGCCTGCTGCGTCCGACCGTTGACGTCGGTGCGCGAGCCATAGCGGTAGGGCACGCCGCGTCCGCCCATGGTGATACGGCCCTCGCGCGTACGCTGGGCGTAGCAATAGGCGTGCGCCGCATTGCCGAGCAGCTCATGCCCCTCCCAGCCGATCTCGCGCCAGAGTTCTTGTGGCAGCGGCTCGGTGACGATCTGCGCGCTGTTCAGCGCCAGCCATGTCCGCTCTTCCCCGGGAATGCCGGCCGTGAACCCCTCCGTCGCGCGAATTATCGTTTCCGCCCGCACCGTGCCGCGGTCGGTGGCCACCCTGCCCTTGGCGATCGACGTCACGGTCGTCTTTTCGTAGATCGGCACGCCGAGCCGCTCGACCGCTTCCGCCAGCCCGCGCACCAGCTTGGCCGGCTGCACCCGCGCCTGGCCGTGGATGACGAAGCTGCCCATGACATTCGCGATATTGATGCGCGCGCGTGTGGCTGCAGCGTCGAGCAATTCGATGCGCTCGGGGTCGGCGTCCCAGGAGCGGATCGTCTCGCACGCCTCGCGCACACGTTGGAGCTGTGCGGCATTGGTGGCGACCGTCAAATTGTCGGCACGGCGGATGTCGGCGTCGATGTCTTCGGCCGTCGCCACCCGGATCACCTCGTCGACACAGCCCGCCATCGCTGCCTGCATGGCGCTGACAGCTTGCCGGGTCGAGGTCTTCAGATATTTTTCGCGCGACCAGCCGAAGCCGCCCGAAAGCCAGCCGCCATTGCGCCCCGAGGCACCGAAGCCGGCGAATTCGCGTTCGAGCAAGATTATGCGAAGCGAGGGCTTCGCCTTCTTCAGATAATAGGCGGTCCAGAGCCCGGTGTAGCCGGCGCCGACGATCGCAACATCGGCTTCGATGTCGCCGGGCAAGGGCGGACGCGGGCTTGGGACCGCGCCCAGATCCGCATACCAGAACGAGATGTCGCCGTTGCGCTTGACTTGCATGGGATGGCTTCCAGGAGACCGGAGAGAGGGATCAGGTGAGCGTCGTGTCTGCCGTGCTGTCGTCGGGCAGAAGCTTGGCGTCAGCGCCGTCGAAGCAAAGCTCGACCTTCTCGCCGAGGGCGAAATTCTCGCCAGTCAGCGGCGACCGCACGATCGCGGTCGAGCCGTCGCCGAGCTTCACTTCGTATTTCGATCCCGAGCCAAGATAGATCGCCTCGGCGATCGTTCCCGCCAGGCGGTTCTTGCCGTCGGCTTGCCCCGGCCGGCGAATGGCAAGTTTCTCGGGCCGCAGCAGCATCACCGGGCTGACTTCTCCGGCAAGCCGTCGCGGCGCGGCGACCGTCTCGCCGGCAATGGTCAGCGCAGTGCCGGTGCCGTCACTTCCGGCTTCGCCGCGCAGCACCGTGGAGTCGCCGATGAAGCGGCCGACGAACAGCGTTGCCGGCTCGTCATAGAGCTGCCGTCCGGTGCCCACCTGCTCGATCCGGCCACGGTTGAATACGGCGATGCGATCCGACAGCACCAGCGCCTCCTCCTGGTCGTGCGTGACATAGACGAAGGTGGTGCCGAGCTCGCGATGGATGCGCTTGATCTCGAGCTGCAGCCATTCGCGCAGCTTCTTGTCGAGCGCGCCGAGCGGCTCGTCCATGAGGAGCAGCGGCGGGTCGAAGACGATGGCCCGCGCCAGCGCCACGCGCTGCTGCTGGCCGCCCGACAATTCGCTCGGATAGCGATGCGCGAAGTCGCCCATCTTGACCATGTCGAGCGCCTTGGCCACGCGCCGCTTCCGATCGTCCTGCCCAACGCCGCGCAGCGTCAGCGGATAGGCGACGTTGCGGCCAACCGTCATATGCGGGAACAATGCGTAGTGCTGAAAGACGACGCCGATGTTGCGCTTGTGCGCCGGCACGCCGACGACGCTTTGTCCTCCGACCAGCAGCTTGCCGCTCGACACATCCGTGAAACCGGCGATCACATTGAGCGTCGTCGTCTTGCCGGAGCCGCTCGGCCCAAGCAGCGTCATGAACTCGCCGGGCTCGATCCTGAGCGACACGCCGTCCAGCGCCTTGAACGCGCCATAGGCCTTGGTGACGAATTCGAGGTCGATCGCCGCGCCGCGATTGTCCGGTCTTGGGTTCATAGGCGTCCCTTCCGCTCGCGGCCAAGAAGAAGCATGCCGCCGCCGATCAGGATCGTCGTGGCGCACAAAAGGATCGTACCGACGGCAGCGACGGTCGGGTCGGCGTCGCGCGTGATCGAGGAGAAGATCTGCACCGGCAGCGTCTTCAGATAGGGGTTGGTGATGAACAGCGAGACGATGATCTCGTCGAAGGACGTCGCGAAGGCGAACAGCAGGCCCGACAGGATGCCGGGCAGGATCAGCGGCAGCGTCACCGTCCGGAACGTGGTGAGCGCGCCGGCGCCGAGGCTCGCCGCAGCCGTCTCCAGCCGCCTGTCGAACACTTCGAGATTGGCCGACACGGCGATCAGCACGAAGGGCAGCGCCAGGATGGTGTGGGCGAGCACGAAGCCGAGCAGCGTGCCGACGAGTCGCGCATCGAGATAGACGGCATAGATGCCGATGGCCAGCACCACGCCCGGCACAACCATCGGCGTCAGCATCAGCATCCGCAGCAGATTGGCAGGCCGCGCCTTCATACGGTCGAGGCCGAAGGCGGCCAGCGTGCCGAGCACCGTTGCCAGCACCGCCACGATCGAGGCGACCTTCAGGGAATTGAGGAAGCTGGTCGACCATTCTGGATTCGTGACGAAATTCTCGTACCACTGCCAGGAGAAGCCTTGCGGTGGGAAGGAGAGCGACTTGTTGCCGTTGAACGACATCGGCACGACGACCAGCGTCGGCGCCACCAGCCAGATCGCCACCAGCAGGCAGACAAGGGCAAGAACGACACGGGTGAGCGGCTTCATTTCCATCAGCGCCGCCCCGCTTCCCGGTGCCGCGACCGCATCACCGGCGCTGCAAGCGCCAGCAACAGGAAGGTCGTGACCAGCAGCACCACGCCCATCGCGCCGCCGCGTCCCCATTGCAGCAGGCTGAGCACCTGGGTCTGCACCAGTGTCGACAGCATCGTCGAGCGCGGCCCGCCGAGCAGTGCCGGCGTGATGTAGAAGCCCAGCGCCAGGATGAAGACGATGATCGCGCCGGCATAGACGCCCGGCAGCGACAGCGGCAGGTAGACTGTGAAGAAAGCGCGGGACGGCCGGGCGCCAAGGCTTCGCGCCGCCTGCACCAGCCTGAGGTCGATGCCTTTCATCACCGAATAAAGCGGCAGGATCATGAAGGGCAAAAGCACCTGCGCCATGCCGATCACCACGCCCGTCTGGGTGCGGATCAGCCGGATGCCCGCGAAGCCGGCTGATCTCAGCAGCGAGTTGATGACGCCGGAATCCTGCAGCAGGATCACCCAGGAGAGTGTGCGCACCACGCCGCTCACCCAGAAGGGGATCAGCACGCAGAGAACCAGGACGAGCCGCACGCGCGGACCGACCGCGGTCATGAGGTAAGCATAAGGATAAGCGCAAACCACGCAGACCAGCGTCACCCACGCCGAGATGGTGAAGGTGCGCTGGAGCACCGCGAGATTGACGGGCGCACCAAAGAACCAGGCATAGTTCTGCACGCCCCATTCCGGCTCCGAGAGGCTGCGCAGCACGATGGTGAGCAGCGGATAGCCGATCACCGCGGCGAGCAGGATCATGGCCGGCAGCGTGAGCGCGAACGGCCGCCAGGCCCATCCTGCCCGCTTTTCGGCAGTCTGGATCGTCGGTTCGAGCGCGCTCACGGGCCTTGCCTCCGTCAGCTCAGTTGCCGGCCATCAGCGCGGACCACTTCTCCTGCGCGACCGGGAAGTTCTCGACCCAGAACTTGATGTTCTGCTTGTAGCCTTGCTTCTGGCGCTCGGGCGTGTTGGTCAGGAAAGCTGCGACCGACTCGTCAACCTTCGGCTTCGCATCGTTGTTGATCGGCGTGTAGGAGGTCTGCTGCGTGAGAATCTCCTGCGCCTGCTTGCCGAGATAGGCATTCAGCAGCGCATAGGCGGCATCCGTATCCTTGACACCGACGGGGATAGTCATCTGGTCCATCACCACCAGCCAGTCCTGCCAGGCGGGCGCGTATTTGGCGCCGTTCTTGACCGCCGTCATGGCGCGGCCGGTCCACATCATCAGCATGTCGGCTTCGCCGGACTCCGCGAGCTGCTGCGATTCAGCGCCCGTCTTCCAGTAGATCGTGTCCGGGCCGAGCTTGCGAATCACGTCGATGGCTTTGTCGATGTCGGCAGCGGTCATCGCCTTCGGATCGCCGCCCGCCACCTTGAAGGCCTGTTCGAGCAGGCCACCGGTCGGATCGCCGGATCCGTCCAGGGCGCGCACGCCGGGGAACTTTTCGGTGTCGAAGAAGTCAGCCCAGTTCTTGGGCGGGTTATCTTTGTACTTCTCCTTATTGTACATCAGTACGACGCCGTAGTTCATCGCCGGAACCGAGCACTCGCCGACCTGTCCTTCGGGTATCTTCGAGACATCGAGCTTCGAGAGATCGAGCTTCTGGAACAGCTTTCCGCAATGGACGTAAGGCGGCAGATCGCCGGTATCGACCACGTCCCAGGTGACGTTGCCGGATTCGACCTGGGCCTGCAGCTTGGCGATCTCGGTCGGCCCGTCATTGAGCAGCTTGACGCCGGACTTCTCGACGAACTCCTTCAGCGCGGCCACCTGGCCATCCTGATAGATGCCGCCATAGGAGACGAAGGTCAGGGTCTTGCCCTTGAGCGAGCCTTCCTTCACCTCGCCCGCGACAGGCTTTTCCTGTGCGAAGGCGGTGGTTGTCAGCATTCCGAGCGCCAGCACGGCGCCAAGACCTGCAAGTTTCGACTTCAACATAACTCTGACTCTCCCATTATGCCCGCGTTTAATCGGACTACCTGGCCGCGAGCGGTTTCCAGGGCTTGTATTGATCGAGCTCGGCGCGTGCCGAGGTCGGCGGTGCGATGATCCACATCACCTCGGCCCGACCACTGCCGATGTTCTCGCTGCGATGTGGTGTCGATGTCGCGTATTCGATGCTGTCGCCTTCTTCGAGGACGTGGCGGGCGTCGCCAAGAGAGACCTCGACGACACCGCGAAGGACGATCAGCATCTCCTGCGCGTCGCCATGCGTGTAAAGCGCGGAGCCGGTCGAGCCGCCGATATCGAACTCGCCGACATAGACCTCCATGTCGCTCAGCGGCGGGCGGGAAAGCAGCATCTTACGGCAGCCGTTGCTGGGCGGAAGGCTTGGCCGCTCGCTGCGCCGGAGCACGCCATGGTTCTGTGTCGCGCTTTCCTCGAACAGCATCGCGACGCTCACGCCCAACGCCGAAGCCATCTGGTTGAGCGAGGCAGTACTGGCGCCGGTCAGCCCGCGTTCAAGCTGGCTGATGAAGCTGGCGCTCGTTCCGGTCGCTTCCGCTAGGTCACGCAATGATAGACGGCGAGCGAGGCGCAGGGCCTTGAGCCGCACGCCCAGCACCTGCTGCGCATGAGCTGCAGCCGTGCCGGCACCGATCGCCGCCGGAGCCTGGCCGTCCTCCGAAGCCTCGCGCATCCCGTTTTCCTCCACTTAACACCTTGTACAGTACCACTGTACAGCTGGCAATAGGGGGCGGATGCCATTTCCACGGTCCCATGGCGGGGAACGGAAGCCGATCAAAAAATTAAGCATTCAACGGCAGTATCGAATGTCGGCCGGCAAGATGTCGTACAGCAAGGACCATTGTCGATCTGCTGAGCGGGAAGGGATTGCGATATGTCATCCTGGCTAAGAAAAGGACCGTTGATGCTCGTGCGCAGCCTGCTGATGCTGGCTGTCTTGGCGATCGGCACTCTGACCGCACGGGCGTTGGAACCGGCCAGCTATCCGGAGCCGCCGGACTCCGTAGCTTTCACCGTTCAGAAGGACGGCAAGCAGATCCCGGTCACACTGAGGCAGTTGGAAAAGCTCGGCCTCTACAAAGTCATCACCACAAGTCCTTTCGAGCAAGGGCAATTGACGTTTGAAGGCGTCCTGTTCCGAGACGTGCTTAAGTCCCTGGGATTGGCAGATAGGGATTCCGTCACTCTAAGGGCCGCGGACGATTACGTGCAGGTGATTCCGCACGAGGATTGGACGGAAGGTCCTCTGCTTCTTGCGACGCGCCAGGACGGGGAGTTGCTCACCCGACGAACACAAGGTCCGACCCGCTTGGTCTATCCTCTCAAGGATTTCCCCGCCTTCGACACGCCGATCCGCAAACCGCGATGGATTTGGCTGATCAAGACGATCGAGTCCGACAACTGACCGGCTGGTAGGCCTCCATGGTGGGATCTCGACTGAGAGGCTGGCGCATTCCGCTTACCTATGGCAGTGCCATAGGGCTGGCGGCGGTCGGTTCCGCGATCCTCATCGTCATGCTGTTTGTCAGTATCAGCAAGATCGAGTCTTCGCTGCCCCGGTTCGGGTTCTTCGCCATCCGCGAATTCCATATTGCCATACGCGACGTGACCCACCTGAGGGATATGATCTCGCTTGCTGAGGTCGCGCCCAACTCTCAGGCGAGCCTAGATCATCTGGCCGCTGCAAACGACCTGGTTTACATCCGCTTCAAGCGGGTCGACGGCGGCGAAACGATCAGCGCAATTCCCGCATATGCAGGCATCGTGCCGCGCGTGAACGACGCGGTAACGCGGCTCGACGCCGTGATCGCGGCGGGGCTCCCGTTCGATCAGCAGCGCTTGAAGGAACTGGGTCTGGAACTGGAGCAGATCGTCGGCCGGATGAACGACGAGTACTACAAATACGGCGAGGGCGTTAACGCCGATCTCTATGCGTCGGAAGTCAGCCTGAATCGGTTCAACTATCAGATAGCCTTTGCTCTGACGATCCTGTCGCTGCTGGCAATCGGGACGGCGGTTCTGTTCATCGGGCGCCGGGAAACGATAAAGAAGCTGGAATTTCTCGCCTGGCGCGACGCGACCACCGGACTGAAGAATCGTGCCTGGATGGCAGCCAACAGGGACGCCATGCTGGACCGGGCGAGGGAGACCGGTAGGCAGCTTCAGCTGCTCCTGATCGATCTCGACCATTTCAAGAGCGTGAACGACACCTTCGGCCACCACGTCGGCGATCTGCTGCTGAAGGCGGTTGCCGAGGTCCTTCAGTCGGTCGAGCGGCCCGGCGACGTAGCCGCCGTGCGATTGGGCGGAGACGAATTCGCCATCATGGCTATTGCCGATCGGAATGATCATGACGATTTGGGGCAACGTCTGCGCGAACGGCTGAACAGGTTCGCAGAGTTGGAGGGCCATCAGGTGCGCATTGGCGCCAGCATCGGCATGGCATGTTTCCCTCAGCACGGTTCCGATATTTCCACGTTGCTGCACAGTGCCGATAGCGCTCTCTACACGGCAAAGGCCGACGGGCGGTCCGGTTTCGTGACGTTTTCGCCCGCGATCCTCAGTCAGATCGACATGCAGCTCGGTGAAGAAGCGGCCATCAAGCGGGCCCTCAATTGCGACGAGTTCTTCCTGGTCTGGCAATCCCAGTTCGAGCTGGCGACCGGCCGCATGATCGGGGCCGAGGCGCTGGTCCGCTGGCACGACCCGGTCTCGGGAGCGGTTCGTGCGCCGGCATCGTTCATTCCGATCGCGGAACGAAGTGAGCTGATACTGGAACTCGACAAGATGGTTCTGGGCAAGGCTTGCGAGCAAGCCGCCCGATGGATGCCTATTTCCACCGAAGAGTTCATCTGCTCGGTCAACGTCTCCGGAAGAAGCCTCCAGACCGATGCCTATCTGACGCATCTCACCGAGACGCTGCGGCAAACGGGGTTGCTTCCATCGCGTCTGCAGTTGGAGATCACTGAAGGGATATTCATCCAGAACAGCCGCAATGCCCTGGAGAGTATCGGCAAGATTAGAAACCTCGGAGTGAGCCTGGCACTCGACGATTTTGGGTCAGGTTATGCGAGCTTCGGATACCTTGCCGATTTCGACTTGAACCAATTAAAGATCGATCGCTCGTTCCTCAGCGATCTGGCTTCCTCCACGAAGAAACAGAACGTGGTCCGAGGCATCATCGCGCTGGCCAATTCGCTAAGCCTGACCGTTGTTGCGGAAGGGGTGGAGAACGAAGCCCAACTCGACTTCCTGATCCACGAACACTGTCACGGCGCACAAGGGTTCTTTATGTCGGAGCCTGTTGAGGCAAGGTTGATGACCAACTATCTCGTCGCAAGGCAGGGTGGCGCCAAAACAGATGGAAAAACTCGAGCCGAGTCTCTTCGCTTGGGCCCATCCATGCTGCGGAAAGTCGCCAAGCAGGGCCGCAAGACCGCCGATTGAATCAGGGCTCAGCCCTCGCCGGAAAGATCCCTCCGCGCCTTGTCCAGCTCCTCGGCGTAGCGCCGCATCAGATGGCTTTCAGTGAGCAGGCCAAGCACGATGCGGTCGTCGAAATCCTCAACGACCGCTAGCTCTTCAGCGCCGGCGCGCTGAAAGGTCTCCGCGGCGGACTGGACGTTCATCGACGGCACCAGCACCGCATCCTTGAACTGCGCGAGCGCCTGCACCGGAGTCTCGCCGTCTGAGAGGTCACTGTGCAGTTCGGCCACGAGCAGCACGCCGACATAGTGCCGGCCCCCTTCGACGGCGATGACGCGCTGCGCCGAGCCGAGCGGGATCTCCTTGCGGAACTCGGCCAAGGTAATCGAAGCATCGATAGTACGGACGTCCTTGCGCATCATCGACCCGACATTGAGGCTGCGCATCCAGCCGACGTCGTGGGCGCTGCGGATCGTCTCGCCGCGCAGATGGAAGCGCCAGGTCGAGAAGGAGTAGCCGAAGGTCTCGCGGACCAGGATGGCCGACATGATCGACGCTGCCAGCACCACGCCGGTGAGCGTCAGGTCCCGCGTCGATTCCAGCGCGAGAAAAGTCATGGTCAGCGGGCCGCCGACGACACCGACGGCAAGCGAGGTCATGCCGACGACGGCGGCGACCGCCGGATCGAGCGCGGTTGAGGGCGCGGCCATCACCATGACGCCGGCAAAGACCTTGCCGAGCAGCGCCCCCAGAAACAGCGAGGCGAAGAACAGACCGCCGCGGAAACCGGAGCCGAGCGAGATCGCCGAGGCAGCAAGCTTCAGCACGAAGACGCTGGCCACCACGGGAAGCGCGTAGTTCATGGCGAACTCGCGGTGGAGCGCGCCGTGTCCGCTGGACAGCACCTGCGGCGTGACCAGCCCGAGCAGCCCGACAACGATGCCGCCGATGAAAGGTCTGACGGAAGCGTCGATCGCCAGCCGCACAAAGACGCGCTCGATAAGGCTTACCAGATGCATGATTGCGATGGACGCCGCCCCGCCGAGCAGTCCCAGCAGCAGGAACGGCACATACTGGCTGGCGGTCAGCGTCGGCAGGCCGGAAAGTTCCAGTGGAAACGGCACGCCGCCGAACATCTCAGCCGTCAGCGAGGCGGCGATCGCCGCCGTCATGACCGGCGCCACATTGGCCACCGAGTAGATGCCGATGACCAGTTCGAAGCCGTAGAAGGCACCCGTCAACGGCGCGTCGAAGGCGGCAGCGATCGCGCCGGCGGCGCCGCAGCCGACCAGGATGCGCACGTCGTTGCGGCGCAGCCGGAAGGCGCGCGCCAGCCGCGAGGCGATGCCGGAACCAACCTGCGTATAACCGGCTTCCAGACCGACCGAGGCGCCGAAGCCGCTGGAGATCATGGTCTGGCCGACGATGATGAACGTATCGGTGAGCGACATGCGCCCACCGTAGAGCGCGTTGGCTTCGATCGCCGGAAACATCGCCTGCACCGGGCTGGCCAGCGAAAACATCGCCGAAAGACGCCCGCCCGGCTGCACGTCAAAGAGCAGGAAGTGCATGGCTTGCACCAGCGCGCTCATGCCGGTGACCAGGGCGCCCGCGATCATGCCGACCATCCCCGCCATCAGCACAATGACGATGCCGCGCGCCTCGAGCACGGGGATGGAATTGATCAGCACCGCCCGAAGCCGGCGGGCGTAGACTTGCGGTTCGTTTATGGCAGGCAACGGAGCGGCTCGCCGGTATGCGGAGGATGGATGCTGCCGCGCCTGATACGCCCGACGGCATGGAGTGGCAACCGCAATGCCGACCGCTTGTGGCGCCATTTTGGCGTTGCGTCGATTAGCGAGGGTCGGGCCGGCTACCCTCGCTGCGAGAACGGGAGAATGTCACTGATCGAAGATGGTCAGCGGCCCGCAATCGTCCCCCGCGACGAAGGTCGCCAGCAGCTCCCCCGGCTCCGTTGCGCTCGCCTTCTCCGCGAACAGATGCACCGTGCCCGGCGGCTCGAACCAGGTCTATCCTTTGGCGGCAATTCCTTCGTCCCTCACACAGCCAGGCGGAAGTCGGGCCGCCAGCCGAGTTCGCTGACGGCCTTGTCGGTCGCGACATGGCCGTTCGGCTCGGCGATGTTGAAGGTGCCCGGCGCACCGCGCTCGACGGCAAGCAGCGCCGCATAAGCAGCGGCATCGACATGCACGGCCGGATCGGCCGCAATCTCAGCTCCGGTGCCGGGACCATAGAGATGTCCATAGCGCAGCACGATGCCTGTCATGCTCGAGCCTCGAGAACCTGGCGTTCGAGCGCGATCACGCCGCCGACGCTGATGCCGCGGCCGCCTTCGGCGCCGCTGTCGAGCGGATCGGTTTCGGCATGCGGCTCGGGTCCGGGCGCATAGGCCCAGGCGATGCTCTGCGCGATCAGGCGACGGGCGCCGGCCGACGTCGCGGCCTCGACCAGATTGCGGGTCCCCTCGTCGCGGACGCGCGCGTTTCCGATGATGGACTCGCCCATCCTATTGGGATCGAGTCCGGCCGGCAGATCGGTAAGCTGATGGATCACGACCTCCGGCTTCACCTCGGCGGCCGCCGCAAGCAGGTCGCCGGCATCGAACACATCAATCACCACCGGGCTGGCCCCGATCGCGCGGAGCTCCTCGGCCTTCTCGGCCCGGCGCGTTGTCGCAGCTACCTGATGGCCGGCAGCGACCAGTTGCGGGATCAGGCGGCGGCCGATCGCGCCGGAACCACCAGCAAGAAAGATGCGATAGCCCATCGTCTTCCATTCCATCTTGCGATAATATCAGAGTTCGAACAACATATAAGAGCTCTTACATCGTGCTCAAGCAGAAACCGGAAATTCCGGCCCCTGGCAAAGGCAAGCGCGGCGAGGATGGTTATCTCGGCTACCTGCTGCGCCAGGCCGCCGGCGCCTACAGGCTGCGGGTCGAGCGGGCGCTGGATGAGTTCGGCGTCACGCAGCCGCAATTCGCGACGCTGACCATGCTGTCGGCCTATCCAGGCATCTCCAATGCCGACCTCGCCCGGCTCGCGGTGCTGACGCCGCAGACGGTGAGCGTGATCGTCGGCAATCTGGAAAAGGCCGGTTCCGTGGTCCGCAGGCCGCATGCGGTGCACGGGCGCATCCAGCACCTTGATCTTAGCGACAGCGGCCGTGCCTTGCTGAACAAATGTCGCGAGCGGGTGCAGCGGCTTGAACGCGAGCTGACCGCCGCACTTTCGGCCAACGAAGAGCGCGCCGTCCGGCGCTGGCTGGTCGCCGTCTCGATCGCGGACACGGCCGGTTAGATCGCAGCACCCCCGCCCGCTTCATAGAGCGCCAGCTTCCGATCCCCAATGCCGAGTTCCGCCCAGCTCGCGCGCCATTCGGCTATATGCGCTGACTTGAAATGCGCCTCGAGCGCCGCACGATCCCGCCAGGCTTCCGAGACATGGATCAGGCCGGGATCGAGAACATCCTGCGCATAGGAATATGCGAGGCAGCCGGCCTCGGCGCGACTCGCTGAAATCATTCGTCCCATCGCCGGCCTTGCCTGCTCGAGCCTGTCGGGTGGCAGCCGAATCGTGCCGATGATGAGGAGCATGCGCCTTTCCTTTCGCCAGCCGGCTCAAATCCCGTAGCCCCTCTCCCACCTTCGCGCAAGCTTGACCGGTTAACGGTCGGGAGCCTGCCTTTGCACTGGGCAAGTCTGGATTCGAGGACGATATGGCGATCAGCGAAACAATCCCGTCCGGCCTGGCGGCCAAGAATGGCCGCGACGTTTTCTTCGCGCTCGGCATCGTCGTCATCCTGGCGGTGCTGTTCCTGCCGATCCCGGCCTTTCTCATCGATATCGGCCTTGCCTTCTCGATCGCGCTCTCGGTGCTGATCCTGATGGTGGCGCTCTGGATCCAGCGGCCGCTGGATTTCTCCTCCTTCCCGACCGTGCTGCTCATCGCCACGATGCTCAGGCTCTCGCTCAACATCGCCACCACGCGCATGATCCTGTCGCATGGCAATGAGGGCACGCATGCCGCCGGTTACGTCATCTCGGGTTTCTCGAAGCTGGTGATGTCGAGCGACTTCGTCATCGGCCTCATCGTCTTCATGATCCTGATCGTGGTGAACTTCATCGTCATCACCAAGGGCGCCACCCGCATCGCCGAAGTCGGTGCGCGCTTCACCCTCGACGCCATCCCCGGCAAGCAGATGTCGATCGACGCCGACCTTTCCGCCGGAATGATCGACGAGAAGACGGCGCAGCTTCGCCGCCGCGAATTGGAAGAAGAATCCTCCTTCTTCGGCTCGATGGACGGCGCGTCGAAATTCGTGCGCGGCGACGCCATCGCCGGCCTCATCATCACCGCCATCAACATCGTCGGCGGCATCGCCATCGGCTATCTGCGCCACGGCATGGGCCTCGGCCAGGCGGCCGACGTCTTCATCAAGCTGTCGGTCGGCGACGGCCTCGTCACCCAGATCCCGGCCCTCATCGTCTCGCTCGCCGCCGGCATGCTCGTCTCCAAGGGCGGCACGCGGGGCTCCGCCAATCAGGCGGTGTTCGGCCAGCTCGGCGCGCATCCGCGCGCGCTCTATGTCGCGGCCTCGCTGCTCGTCATCCTCGGCCTTATGCCCGGTCTGCCGCTATTCCCGTTCTTTGCCCTTGCCGGCGCCATGGCCGGCCTCGGCTACGTCATCCCGCTGCGCCACAACCGCGCGCTGGCGGCAGCCGAAGCGCAGAAGAACAAGGAGAAGGCCGACAAGGTCGAGGAGGAGAAGAATTCGGTCAAGGCCTCGCTTGCGACTGCCGAGATCGAGCTGCTGATCGGCAAGCAGCTCTCGACCAGGCTGCTGGTCGCACATCAGGAGCTGGTGTTCCGCATGTCGAAGATGCGCAAGAAATTCGCCCAGCAATATGGGTTCGTGGTGCCGGAGGTGCGCGTCGCCGACGACTTCGCCATCCCGCCGAAGAGCTATCAGATCAAGGTCCACGGCACCGTCGTTGCCGAATACCAGATGCGCGTCGGCGAAATCATGGTGCTGCTTGGCACCCGCGGCGTGCCCGACATCCCCGGTGAGGAAATCCGCGAGCCGGCTTTCGGCATGCGCGCCTATTCGGTGCTGGAAACCTTCGCCGAAGATCTGAAGCGCGAGAACTACACCTTTGCCGACAACATGTCGGTGCTGCTCACCCACCTCTCCGAGGTGATCCGCAACAACCTGCCGCAGCTTCTGTCGTACAAGGACATGAAGGCGCTGCTCGAGCGGCTGGACCCCGAGTACCGCAAGCTCGCCGACGAGATCTGCACCTCGCACATCTCCTATCCCGGCCTGCAGGCGGTGCTGAAGCTTCTGCTTGCCGAGCGTGTCTCAATCCGCAACCTGCACCTGATCATCGAGGCCATCGCCGAGATCGCGCCGCATGTGCGCCGCACCGAGCAGATCGTCGAGCATGTCCGCATCCGCATGGCGCAGCAGATCTGCGGCGATCTCTCCGAGGGCGGCATGCTCAAGGTGCTGCGCCTCGGCAACCGATGGGACCTCGCCTTTCACCAGAGCCTCAAGCGCGATGCCAAGGGCGAGGTGCGCGAGTTCGACATCGATCCGCGCCAGCTCGAGGAATTCGGCCAGGACGCCACCAAGGCGATCCGCAAGCATCTCGAAGCCGGCGAGCGCTTCGTGCTGGTCACCGCGCCGGACGCGCGGCCTTATGTGCGCATGATCATCGAGCGGCTGTTCACCACGCTGCCCGTGCTCAGCCACGTCGAGATCGCCAAGGGCGTCGAAATCAAGGTGCTCGGAACGATCTCGTGAACGCGCTCTCGCAAGGCGTCGTCATCGCCGCCTTCCTCGCCTTCTGCCGCATCGGCGCCTGTTTCATGCTGATGCCCGGCCTATCGAGCGCCCGCGTGCCTCTCCAGGTCCGGCTGTTCGTGTCGATCGCCGCCACCGGCGGCCTGCTCGCCTTCCTCTGGGACCGCATCTATCCCTATGTCGACCCGCGCCCGCAGGTTCTGGTGCCGATGATCGTTTCCGAGCTTCTGGTCGGCGGGCTGATCGGCGCCATGACCAAGCTCTATATGGAAGCGCTGCGGTTCATGGGCTCGGCCATCGCCATGATGATCGGCTATGGCGGCTCAGGCGGCCCGGCGATCGAGGAGCCGGAGCCGCAGGCTGCGCTCGCCGCCATCATCTCGTTCTCGGCGCTGCTCCTGCTTTTCGTCTTCGATTTCGACCACGAGATCGTGCGCGCGCTGGTCGCCTCCTACACGGTTGCTCCGGTCAATGTATTCTTCAACCCGCAGGCGGCGCTGGTCGACGTCACCGACACGGTGTCGGACGCCTTCTTCCTGGTCATCCGGCTCGGCAGTCCCTTCGTCGCCTACGCCATTCTGGTCAATTTGACGATCGGCTTCGTCAACAAGCTGACGCCGCAGATCCCGGTGTATTTCATCTCGCTGCCCTTCGTCATCGCCGGCGGGCTGATCATCTTCTACTTTGCCATCGGCACCTTGCTGTCGTTGTTCGTCGACGGCTTTGTCGACCTGACGCTAGCGAGGTAGCCGCGATGGCCTCGCGCAAGGACAGACTGAAGAAGTTGGTCAAGGTGCAGGAGCAGTTGAAGGCGGTGCACGAAACCCGTCATGCCGGCTTCCTCTCCGCGGCCGCGGCGGCCGAATCGGAAGCAAAGGAACTCATCGGGCATTTCGACGCTGACAGCTCGCTGGCCGGCCTGTTCCCGGAACTTTACCATCGCCGGATTGCGAACGCGCTCGGCCAACAAAAACAGAATCTTGAAAGCGCCCGGGAGGAGGCGACGTTGATCGCCGCCGCGACCGCGCGGACCAACATGGTCGAGCGCGCCTATAGGGACGCTCGCCGCCGCGACGAGCGCGAACGCTCAGACCGCGAGCGGCTGGACCTCATTGCCCAGAAGCGGGGACATGACTAGGGCAATCAGGAAAAGCATGAAACGGTTGGGCTCGGCGACGTCGCCGTGGCCTCCCGTCCGGACTTGCGTCAAACCAAGAAGATAGAGCGGTGGATCCGGCGCGCGGCGAACGAGGCTGTCAGATGCCGGTCGCCGTCGTGCCGACCGACTTGGCCGCCCCGATCCGCTCCCAGCGCCTGCCATTGCCCTGCGCCTGCCGGGCGAAATAGTTGTAGGGCGTGCTGGACCAATCACGGACCGCGCTGGTGAGGTTGTCGAGCACCAGGTCGCCCTCGTTGGTGCGCACCGTCAGCACCGTGTGTCCCTCGCCGTGATAGCTTGCCACGGTCAACAGCAGCGCCGAGGCCGGCCAGCCGCGCTTCATCAGTTCGAGCTTCTTCAGTATCGCGATATCCTCGCAATCGCCGGACACGGTCGGCACGCGCCAGTCGTCGTTCTTGCCGACAACGGCTCGATCACTGACCTCGGTAATACGTGAATTGACCGAAAGGTTGATCTCGTTCAATTGCGCGCTGAGCTGAGGCCGCAGGGCGACGACCTTTGTTCCGCCGGCCGTGCTGCAGAGGCTGGGTTGGCGGCTGCAGAACGAATAGAAGGCCGGCGGTGGAAACGCCTTGCCTTTGGTTTGCATCGCCGTTCCGGCCTGGGCGGCAAATGGCCAAGCAACCGACAGCAGAAATGCGATCAGCACGACATCGCTTTTCACGATCAACGTCTCCAAGGCGTGGTCTCGAGGATGAGGGGGCGGGGTTAATTAGTCGTTTTCAAACCCCGAATTGCGCCGGCGGCAGGGCAAACGCCGTTAAAATATTAATACCTGCTAAAATAAGATTTGAGCTTGTACGAAGCTACGGAGGGGTTCGGCCGAACGATCGATCGATGAGGTGACTCTCTGGCGGCGGGCGCGCCGCCGCTTGGAGCGGGCTGCACTGCACCTCGCCATCCCCGCAAGCCTGCCACAAGCTTGTTGCGTCATTGTGCAACGGACAAAAACCGGCAAAAGGCAGTGCTTTCTTGGCGATTTCACCTCCCAGCGACATCGTGATGGACGTCGCCCGTGCGGCGGAGCCGGCCGACGTCGAGGCCGCGCGGGCAGCACTCGCGAGGCGGGCCGGCGGGGCCGGGGAGACCTTCTCGATCGACCAGACTGCCTCGGTCGAGGCGGGCTCGGTGCTCTCGCGCGCCGCTGCCGACAAGGCCGAGGCGGCAAATCCGGCTAAAAAGTTCCAGCGCTTCGAGGCGATGGTGCTGACCACTTTCATCCAGAACATGATGCCTAAGGACACCGAGGGCGTTTACGGCAAGGGTCTGGCCGGCGACATGTGGAAATCGCAGCTTGCCGAAAAGGTAGCCGATGTCATGGCCGCGCATGGCGGGATCGGCATCGCCAGATCGATGCTTGCCGACCATTATCTGGACGGCAAACACAAGGTGCCGGTCGGGTCCGTTGGGGGCGGACCGGAGAAAGCCGAGATCGACCAGCAGACCAGGCTTTCGACCTCCCTGGTCGACGAGCTCGAGCGTAAGGCCGCCCGGTCTATGACCGGTGACGACACAACCATAAAAACGGACATCAAGATCTAGGGACCTACATGGCCGACCAAACGGACCTTTCCAACCTGCCTGCACGAACCACCGCCGCGGAAGCACCGATCGCAGCTGCACGGCCTGGCAACCTCGCCGCCATCATCGGCCGGATCGAGGAGGCGGTGGACGAGGAGACGGCGGGTATCCGCAGCGGCACCAGCTACGACCTCAAGGCCTCGAATGCCCGCAAAAGCCGCTATCTCTACGAACTGACCCGCGCGCTGAAGGGCGCCAATGAGATCGAGTTCCTCGAGCAGCATCGCGAGGGGCTGGCGCGGCTGCGCCAGAAGCTGGCAAAGAACGAGGCGGCTATCCTTGCCCATCTCAATGCCGTCAACGAGGTCGCCACGCTGTTGAAGAACGCCATCCAGCGCGCCGATGCCGACGGCACCTACTCGGCAGGCGAATTCGGATACGCCCGGGCTTGAATGAGATGACTGCGGAGCAAGGTAGGATCCGGTGATCAAGTTCCTCGCCGCAGCGCTCTGGATCTGCGCCGTAACGCTCGGCGCCGTGTTTTATTCCTTCCAGGCGGCGGGCGAGCGCGGCGTCGGTGAGCCGCCGAAGCCGATGCTGGGCGGTCTAGACTACGTCAAGACCGACATCATTTCGGTGCCGCTCATCCGCGATGCCAAGATCGACGGCTATTTTCTCACGAAGCTCGTCTACACAGTGGAGCCGGATCAGATAAAGAAACTATCGATCCCGGCGCCGGCGATCATCACCGATCAGGTCTATTCCTACCTCTATTCCAATCCGCAGATCGATTTCACCAAGAAGGACACGATCGATCTCGATGCTTTCCGCAAAGCGATCCGCGATACCGTCAACGCCCGCGTCGGCGTCGAGCTGGTGCATGACGTGCTGATCGACCAGGTCAACTTCCTGTCCAAGGACGAAATCCGCGACAACGCCATCCGCCGCCGCAAAACTGCCGGCGAGACCGCGCAAGCGATGACCAAGCCGTTCCAGCCGGAGCATTGATCCGCTCTCGGCGATCGACTGGCGGGGTCACACCCTCGTCTGGTGATGCGACATGCCGCATGGCAGCCACGTTGACGTAAACGTCAACCCGAAGCTATATGCGCCGATGGCTGTCGCCGCGCTGCCGCGCGACGCGGCGCTTCGCCCAGCGGCCAAGGCCGGTGCGCGTCAAACGCAACCAAACGAGGAGAACCGCCATGGGCGTTCAGGAGATTGCCGACAAGATCAGGTCGCAGGTGGCAAGCGCCGGCTTCGAGCATTCGGTCAAGTTCGACACCGGCAGCGACGGCGTCATCGTGATCGACGGCGCGACCGTTTCGACCGCCGATGCCCCGACCGACTGCACGATCAAGCTCTCGCTCGACGATCTCGATTCGCTGATCGCCGGCGACCTCAACCCGACCATGGCCTTCATGGCCGGCAAGCTGAAGGTCGAGGGCGACATGACGGTCGCCATGGCGCTCAGCCAGTTGCTCGGCTGACCGGCAGCCAACTATTTTAGAAGAGCGATGCGGCGCCGCGTTTTTGAACGCGCGCCGCCGCATTGGTATGCCTCCGACAGTCAGGCGACGAAATCCAGCGCCTTGACCTTGCGGCCGGCTGCCTTGATCGTGCCCGCGGCCCCGTCGAGCGAGCCCTCCTTCAGCTCGAGCGCCAGCAGGCGGTGCCGCTCATAGGGCCCAGGCATGGCGAGCGAGCCGGTGCGGTCGGCCGAAAAACCGAACCGCCCGTAATAGGGCGCATCGCCGACGAGCAGGATCGCGCCGTGACCGAGCCGCGCAGCCTCGCCGATCGCGTGCCGCATCAGCGCCGAGCCGATGCCGCCGCTCTTCAGGCCCGGCTCGACTGCCAGCGGCCCAAGCAGGAGCGCTGCCGGACCGCACTCGCCCAGCGTCACGTCCCACAGCCGAACCGTGCCGACGACCGCGCCCGACGGGTCGCGCGCGACAAAGGCCAGGCCTTCCGACGGCCGGCGGCCACGCCGCAGTTTCTCGGACGACTTCTTCCTGCGCTTCGGCCCCATGGCGCGGTCGAGCAGCGCTTCGCGCGCCTGCATATCACCGATGCCTTCGGCAATGATGACGAAGGCCGGCGCAATCTCCCCCCTCGAGCGGGAGATGTCGCCAAAGGCGACAGAGGGGGTCGTTGCGCATGTAATACCGGCGCCCAGCGTGACGAGAAGCGGCGCTGGCGCTCCACGCGCGACGCCCCCCTCTGACCGCTGCGCGGCCATCTCCCCCTCGAGGGGGGAGACCCGGCGCGCGGCGCCCTCGATGATGAAATCTGCAAAGTCCATTTCCGCGATCCTTCACGAGCGGAGATCTGTTCCACAAGCGAGCTCCGGCGGGCGATGTCGCCCACGCCGGTTGATCTGAAGGCTCGCGCCTTCAGATCACGTAGGATCGGAGAGGCTCGAAGCCGTTGAAGGCGACCGACGAATAGGTGGTCGTGTAGGCGCCGGTACCTTCGATCAGCACCTCGTCGCCGATGGTGAGCGACAGCGGCAGCGGATAAGGCGTCTTCTCGTAGAGCACATCGGCCGAATCGCAGGTCGGGCCGGCGAGCACGCAAGGCGCGGTCTCCGATCCGTCGCGCGGCGTCACGATCGGATAGCGGATCGCCTCGTCCATGGTCTCGGCGAGGCCCCCGAACTTGCCGATGTCGAGGAACACCCAGCGCACATTGTCATTGTCGGCCTTCTTCGAGATCAGCACGACTTCCGACTTGATGACGCCGGCATTGCCGACCATGCCGCGACCCGGCTCGATGATCGTCTCGGGCAGCGCGTTGCCGAAATGCTTGCGCAGCGCCGAGAAGATCGCCTGGCCATAGGCCTGCGCCGCCGGCACGTCCTTCAGGTAACGGGTCGGGAAACCGCCGCCCATGTTGACCATCTTCAAGACGATGCCTTCCTCGGCGAGCGTGGCGAACACCTTCTTGGCATCGCCCAGCGCGCGGTCCCAAGCCGAGAGATCGGTCTGCTGCGAGCCGACATGGAACGACACGCCATAAGCGTCGAGGCCGAGCGCCTTGGCATGTCGCAGCACATTCACCGCCATTGCCGGCACGCAGCCGAACTTGCGCGACAGCGGCCATTCGGCACCCTCGCCGTCGGTGAGCACGCGGCAGAACACGCGCGAGCCCGGGGCGGCGCGGGCGATCTTCTCGACCTCCTCAACGCAATCCACGGCGTAGAGGCGGATGCCGAGCTGGTAGGCGCGCGCAATGTCGCGCTCCTTCTTGATGGTGTTGCCGAAGGAAATGCGATCCGCCGGCGCGCCGGCATCCATCGCCATCTCGACCTCGGCAACCGATGCGGTGTCGAAGGACGAGCCCATCGCAGCAAGCAGGCGCAGGATCTCCGGCGCCGGGTTTGCTTTCACCGCATAGTAGATCTTGGAATCGGGCAACGCCTTCTCGAAGGCGCGGAAATTGTCGCGCACGACATCGAGGTCGACGACGAGGCAGGGGCCATTCGGACGTCGGGTGGCGAGAAAGTCAAGGATGCGCTGGCTGGCCATCGAGGTCTCTCCATCTGCGCCTTTCGGCGCGCACGAAGGCTGCGGGACGCGGGCGCTCGGCCTCGCGAACTCGCGGTGGACAAAGGCGGGACGGAAAATCCATGGAACCAGCCGGTGGAGACCCCGGAACCACGGATCGCCGTCTCGCGGCGGTGAACCTGGCCTTGCCCGGCCTCGGTTCGCTTTGTCTGCCTTGGCTTGGATGGGAGGACCCGTCCGCACTGCCGGCAATGAAGGTGTGCCTCTTCAGTAACCCCGGTCTTTGGACGACCGGCAGACACCAGAAAGGCCCGCACCGTCGTTGCTTCAAGGTGTCCTCGGTCTTGTGGTTGGCCACTGACCGACTGGAGGGGTTGGCTCCAGTTACCTTACCGATTGCCCTCACCATTCGAGGATCGGCGGACACCCACAGGCACGTGCGACTTTGGGCAAGCGCGATATAAGAGCGAAGGGTTTCACAATCAATAAAAATCGTCAGCGCCGGTTGTAAAAATTGCGGCATCGAACAATGTTTGTGGACCGTATTCGGAAATCGAACAATGCCAGGCACCCACGGCCCTCTCAACGCCTTCCTCGATCTGCGCCAAATGCCCGTGGCCAATGCGGAATTTGGCCCGCTGGCCGGCCTGCGCCTGGCCGTGAAGGACATCTATGACGTCGCCGGCTATCGCACCGGCTGCGGCAACCCGCGCAAGTTCGAACAGGCTCACGCCGCCGCGCGTACGGCCGAGGCCGTGCAGTTGATTCTCGATGCCGGTGCGCGATTCGTCGGCAAGACGCAAACCGACGAGCTCGCCTTCTCGCTGTTCGGCCAGAATTCGCATTTCCCGTTTCCGGTGAACGCAGCCGCTCCGGATCGCGTGACCGGCGGCTCCTCGTCAGGTTCGGCGGCCGCGGTCGCCGGCGGCCTTGCCGACATCGCCGTCGGCTCCGACACCGGCGGCTCGATCCGCGCGCCGGCGAGCTTCTGCGGGTTGATCGGGCTGCGTACCAGTCACGGCCGGATATCGCTCGAGGGCGCCATGAAGCTCGCGCCGAGCTTCGACACTTTCGGCTGGTTCGCCGGCGACATAAAAACTTACGAATTGGTCGGCAAGCTTCTGCTCGGGCGCGATCCACACCAGCATCCGCTCAACCGCCCGCTGTCGATCGGCTGGCTCGATGCCTTTGTCTCCGGGCCGACGGAAGCCGCCGAATATGCGCGGGTGAAGGCACAGGCAGCAGCCGTCGTCGGCGAGCCGACCGAAACCGAACACGCCTTCCCCTC
>NZ_RZSN01000071.1:0-27242 GCF_003997315.1 Mesorhizobium sp. M1A.F.Ca.IN.020.04.1.1 | reverse complement strand
CGGCATGACCACGCAGATCTACGCCGATCGTGCCGAGAATTCGGAAATCTGGGACGTCGAGGGCCGCCGCTACATCGACTTCTCGTCGGGCATTGCGGTGGTCAACACGGGTCACCGCCATCCGAAAGTGATCGAGGCGGTCAAGGCGCAGCTCGACCGCTTCACCCACACTTGCCATCAGGTCGTTCCTTACGAGAGCTATGTGCGCCTCGCCGAGCGCCTGAACGGCATGCTGCCCGGCAAGTTCGACAAGAGGACCGTCTTCGTCACCACTGGCGCCGAGGCGGTCGAGAACGCCATCAAGATCGCGCGCAACGCCACCGGTCGCCAGGCGGTCATCGCCTTTTCCGGCGGCTTCCACGGCCGCACCTTCATGGGCATGGCGCTGACCGGCAAGGTCGTGCCTTACAAGGTTGGCTTCGGCGCCATGCCGGCCGATGTCTTCCATGCGCCGTTCCCGGTCGCGCTGCACGGCGTGTCGGTCGCGGATTCGCTTGCAGCGCTCGACAAGCTGTTCAAGGCCGATGTCGATCCGGCCAGGGTCGCGGCCATCATCGTCGAGCCGGTGCAGGGCGAGGGCGGCTTCTACGAGGCGCCGCGCGATTTCATGACGGCACTGCGCAAGACCTGCGACCAGCACGGCATCCTTCTTGTCGCCGACGAGGTGCAGACCGGCTTTGCCCGCACCGGCAAGATGTTCGCGATGGAGCACCATGACGTGGCGCCGGATCTCACCACCATGGCCAAGAGCCTCGCCGGCGGGTTCCCGCTGTCGGCCGTCACCGGCCGCGCCGAGATCATGGACGCGCCTGGACCGGGCGGGCTCGGCGGCACCTATGGCGGCAGCCCGATCGGCGTCGCCGCGGCGCATGCCGTGCTCGACGTCATCGAGGAAGAAAAACTGTGCGAGCGCGCCAACGCGCTCGGCGCCAGGCTGAAGCAGCGGCTGGCGTCGATCCGCGAGGACGTGCCGGAGATCGTCGACATCCGCGGCCCGGGCTTCATGAACGCCGTCGAGTTCAATGATGTGAAGAAGGGCCTGCCCTCGGCGGAATTAGCCAATGCGGTGCGGCTGAAGGCGCTCGACAAGGGCCTCATCCTGCTCACCTGCGGCGTCTACGGCAACGTCATCCGCTTCCTGTCGCCAATCACCATCCAGGACGGCGTCATGACGGAGGCGCTGGATATATTGGAGACCTCGATCCGCGAGGCGCGCGCGGCCTAAGGGGCGGATAGTGCGAATGATTCTCCTGGCGGCCCAGGCCGGTGCGGCAACTCGCCGTCAGGAGTTCGGATTCTGTAACCAGGCTGGAATATCCATTTTGGCGTGCAGGACCCGCCACACATCGATATGATCGGCCTGTTCGACATAGAAAATCAGGTACGGATAGCGCTTCAATTGCACACTGCGCAGACCGGGTAGTCCAATCGCATAGCTATATCTCAGCGAGCCCGATGCAGGATGGTTGGCTATCACTTTGTAGGCAGTTTGAAGATCCTCGACATAGGCTAGCGCCACGTGCGAACCAGCTTCGCGTGCATAATAATCGACAGTGTCTTCGATATCCCGCAAGGCAAGGGCACGAGGAATAATTGCCTTTACGGCAACCAATTATTGGCCCAGCGCTCGCTTGCGCAGCGCCGCGAAATAGTCGTCACCGACAGGAGCGCCTGGCGCGGACGAAGCGCCTTCAAGAAGCAGACCGCGCAAACGCTGACGATCCTGATCGTGGCGAATCAATTCACGCACATATTCGCTGCTCGTGCCGTAGCCGCGCTCCGTCACCTGCTGATCGACAAAATGCTTCAAGCTGTCGGGCAGTGAGATATTCATCGTGCTCATTCAACCAATGTAAGGCTGATGGCAAAAATTGGCAATCTCTACGCGCTGGCCCTTGCCGGCTCGTCCTGGCTGAAGGCCGCAAGCGCCGCCTTCAGCGCATCCGGCCCGGCTGCCACGGTGTGAGGCGCGGGCGAGAAGCCGGCGCCGAGCATCTTGCGGCCGAGCATGTGGTCGGCCGGGCGGTTGACGGATTCGATGCCCAGCAGCCGGTTGCCGGCATAGTGGTAGATCGAGAACCTGTTCTCGGCCGGCTCGCCCATCACGACATGGCTGTCGCCGCCTTGCGTCAGGCCGACCATCTGCAACTTCATGTCGCCGATATCCGACCAGAACCAAGGCACGGCCGCGAAGGGTTCGGCATGGCCGACGATGGTGCGCGCGGCAAGCCGCGCCTGGTCGGTGGCGTTCTGCACCGATTCCAGCCGCACGTCGCCGCCGGTGAACCAGTGCCGGTAGGAGGCGGCATCGCCGACGGCGAGGATTTCCGGGATCGAGCTCTGCATATGCTGGTCGACGCGGATGCCGTTGGCGATCGCGATGCCGGCGGCTTCGGCCAGCTCGACATTGGGCACCACGCCGATGCCGATGATCACCAGTTGCGCCGGCAGGCGCTCGCCGCTTGACGTGATCGCGGCCGAAACGCGGCCGCCTTCGCCTTCCAGACGGGCAACCGTGGTGCCGGTGAGCAGGCGCACGCCCATCGCCTCCAGGCGCTGGCGCACATGCGCCGCGATTGCCGGCGCCACGGCGCGGCCGAGAAGCCTGTCGAGCGCCTCGACGACGGTGACCCTGCGGCCGGCGGCCCTCAGCGTCGCTGCGATTTCGAGGCCGATGAAGCCGCCGCCGAGGATGACGACCTCTCCGCTCTGCGCGCTCAACTCGCGGATCAGCCGCGCATCGGCCAGCGAGCGCAGCGACACCACGCCGGCGAGCTCCGCGCCATCGAGCTTGAGGAGGCGCGGCCGCGAGCCGGTGGCCAGCACCAGCCGGTCGAAGGCAATTGTGCCGCCGCCGGAAACGTCCAGCCTGCGCTCGCCACCATCGATCCTGTCGATCCAAACGCCCGGCCGGTAGTCGATGGCATTGCCGGAATAGAAGGCCTCGCCGCGCAAAGGCTGCGGCTTGGCGTCGGCATCCTTGATGAAGGTCTTGGACAGCGGCGGCTTGTGATAGGGCGGCTCGTTCTCGTCGCCGATCAGGATGACAGGCCCGTCATAGCCTTCCTCACGCAGGCTAGCGGCCGCCTGCACGCCCGCATGACCCGCACCGACAATGACCACCCCGTTCTTCATCGCAGCCCTTTTTGCCTTCAAATCTAGGATCTTCCGCCAAGTGGCGATTGTCTGCCGCCGCCGCAAGAGCCGTGGTCCGGGTCGCACCCAGGATGGCCGCCTGTCAATCCGGATATCCGCCGCATGCGCCGCCTTAAAGTTGATAATTCCAGTTTAGAATAATTCTAAACTGTTGTTTCAATTGAATTTTCTCTGTACCGCCAGTTGACTTCCAGCCGCTCCGCCGCTTTATGGAGGGCTGCGCCGCTGGCGCATTCCTTTGATGTCTGGGCCTTGAACCCTTTCGATTGGAGGCATTTCGGTGTCTTTTGCTGATTGGCCGCGCCATTGCGCGGCAACTTTGCCTTTCCGGTCATTCGTGCTTGCGCTGGCGCCGCGCGCCGGCGGCCGCATGCCTATGTCATTGAATTTTTGAGGAGATGGGATTGATGAAAGCGATAATCACGCCGCGAACTATTGCGCTACGTTGGGGCACCAGGCTTGCCGCGATCGGCGCCACCGCGGCGCTGACGGCGGCCGTGTTCGTGCTGCCGGCGAAGGCCGAAACCGATGCGAAGGCGGTGATCAAGACCTATGCCGACATCGCGCTCGCCAAATACGAGGATTCGCTGATCACGGCTGAGGCGCTCGACAAGGCCGTCGACGCGCTTCTCGCCAAGCCCTCGGCAGAGACGCTCAACGCTGCACGCGACGCCTGGAAGGCGGCGCGCGTGCCTTACCAGCAGACCGAGGTCTACCGCTTCGGCAACAAGATCGTGGACGACTGGGAAGGCAAGGTGAATTCCTGGCCGCTGGACGAAGGCCTGATCGACTATGTCGCCAAGAGCTACGGCACCGAGTCGGACGAGAACTCGCTCTATACGGCGAACGTCATTGCGAACAAGGAGATCGAGATCAACGGCAAGAAGGTCGACGCCTCGAAGCTGACGCCGGAGTTCCTGTCAGGCACGCTGCAGGAAGCCGGCGGCGTCGAGGCCAATGTCGCGACCGGCTATCACGCCATCGAATTCCTGCTTTGGGGCCAGGATTTGCACGGCACCGGTCCAGGCGCCGGCGAGCGCCCGTACACCGACTACGATCTCAAGAACTGCACTGGCGGCAATTGCGACCGCCGCGCGGAATATCTGAAGTCGGCAAGCGACCTTCTGGTCTCCGACCTGCAGGAGATGGTCAACAACTGGAAGGAAGACGGCGCCGCGCGCAAGACCCTCGTCGATGGCGAGCCGAATTCCGGCATCTCCACCATCCTCACCGGCATGGGATCGCTCTCCTATGGTGAACTGGCCGGCGAGCGCATGAAGCTCGGCCTTTTGCTGCACGATCCGGAGGAGGAGCAGGACTGCTTCTCGGACAACACCTACAACTCGCATCTCTATGATGCGATCGGCATCCGCGCCGCCTATCACGCCAACTATACGCGTCTCGACGGCACCGTGGTTTCCGGCCCGTCGGTGTCGGACATGATGAAGGTGGCCGATCCGGCGATCGACAAGGAACTGTCGGACAAGCTCGATACTTCGGTCGCCAAGATGGAAGCGATCAAGGCGCGGGCGCTGGCCGGCGAGGCCTATGACCAGCAGATCGCCGAGGGCAATGCGGAAGGCAACGCCACGGTGCAGGCGGCGATCGACGCGCTGATCGACCAGACCAAGTCGATCGAACGCGCGGTCGGCTCACTCAAGCTCAATGCCATCGCGTTCGAGGGCTCCGACAGCCTTGATGCTCCGGACAAGGTGTTCAAGTAGCACCCGAGCATGATCCCAAAAAGTGGAAGCCGGTTTTTGGACAAGATCATGCTCAATTGAGAAACAAGCCAAACGGCGCCAGAACAGTGCCGCCAGCCAGAGCAAGTGAATGCTGATCTGCCATTGCAACATCATCACCGAGAAGGAGATCGAGCAGACGATCATCGGTCTGCTGGATGAAGATCCCTGGCAGCTTATCGTGCCGGCCAAGGTCTATCATGCCATGCGCAAGCGCGGCCGCTGTTGCGGCTGCTTTCCAAATGTGGTGGAAACGATCATTCGGGTCACCGAGAATTACCACGCCCGTTCAGAGGGGAGCGGCGCGGATATCGTTTCACACCTGGACCGCGTCAGAGGACTGCGCGGCCAATTCGGGAGCAGAACCCATGAAAGGCGAACCGCAGGTCATCGAGCGGCTTAACGAAGCCCTGTTTCTGGAGCTTGGTGCCGTCAATCAGTACTGGGTCCATTATCGTCTGCTCGAAGACTGGGGCTACACCAAGCTGGCGAAGAAGGAGCGGGCGGAATCGATCGAAGAAATGCATCACGCCGACCGGCTGGTTGCCCGCATCATCTTCCTCGAAGGCCATCCGAACCTGCAGTCGGTCGCGCCGTTGCGTATCGGCCAGAATGTAAAGGAAGTGCTCGAATCCGATCTCGCCGGCGAATATGACGCGCGCACCTCCTACAAGCGCTCGCGCGAGATTTGCCAGGATGCGGGCGACTATGTGTCGATGAAACTGTTCGAGGATCTGCTGACGGACGAGGAAGGCCACATCGACTTCCTGGAGAGTCAGCTCGACCTGCTCGCCTCGATCGGCGAGGAAAAGTACGGCCAGCTCAACGCCGACTCGGCCAACGAGGCGGAGTAAGGACATGCGGGAATGCGGCGCCCGATAGATTTTTCGCGCCGCTCATGGCGGGCCGAGATAGCCGGCCTGCTGCTCCCGAGGAACCCGCGATACCGGATCTGGCGCGGTGCCACGCTCCTGCTGGCAATCACGCTTTCTGCTCCCGCCATGGCGGGCGAGCCGGCGGGTCTGCCGACGAGCCGCACAGATCTGACGCCGGAGGATCAGGCGCGGGTGTTGGCGGTCACCAAGCCTACGACCGACTTTACAAAGCCCGAACCGTTCGAGCTGATGCAGGGCGGCGCCGGCACGTCGAGGAAGGACGTCAACCGCGACGCCTTCTCGCAGCCTTCCGCCAACATCACCTTTGAGGAGGAAGGGACCTTCAAGCTCGGCAATGCGCTGTTTCGCAAGAACTGGGTGTCGTCGCCGTCATCGACCCAGGCGTCCGACGGGCTCGGGCCGCTGTTCAACGAACGCGCATGCCAGAACTGCCATCTGAAGGATGGTCGCGGCCGTCCGCCGGGAAGCGGCACAGGCTCGACCTCGATGTTCTTGCGGCTGGCGCGCGATGCAAGCAATGCCGAGGAGAGAGCCGAACTTGCCGACCACAAGCTGCCGAATTTCCCCGATCCTGTCTATGGCTCGCAATTGCAGGATCTGGCCGTTCCCGGCCTCAAGGGTGAAGGCCACATGCGCATCGACTATTCGGAAGAGAAGGTCACGCTGGGCGACGGTGCCGTCGTTTTGCTGCGCAAGCCCCGCTACTCGGTCGAGAATCTGGGATATGGCCCGCTCGACCCGCGCACGACGTTGTCGCCGCGCCTGACGCCGCCAATGATCGGGCTCGGACTGATCGAGGAGATCGCCCCGGCCGACATCCTTGCCCTTGCCGATCCGCATGACCGCGACAGCGACGGCATCTCCGGCCGGCCGAACATAGTTCGCGAGGAGTTGAGCGGCGCGATAACTTTGGGCCGCTTCGGCTGGAAAGCTCAGGCCGCATCGATCCGGCAGCAGGCCGCCGATGCCTTTGCCGGCGATATCGGCATCTCGACGCCTGAAGTGCCGAAGCATTGGGGCGATTGCACCGAGGCTGAGAAGGCGTGCCTTACCCTGCCGAATGGCGTCCAAGAGCGCCTGGGCGCGGCGGAAGCGCCGCCCCCGGTCATGGACCTCGTCACCTTCTATTCGCAGAACCTCGCTGTGCCGGCGCGGCGCGACCTCGACAAGCCGGAGGTTCTTTCCGGCAAGAAGCAGTTCTACGAGATGGGCTGCATTTCCTGCCACACGCCGAAATTCGTCACCATGCGCGGCACGCCCAACAAGGCGCAAGCCTTCCAACTGATCTGGCCCTATTCCGATTTCCTGCTGCACGACATGGGCGAGGGTCTCGCCGACGGGCAGCGCGTGGGGGAAGCGAGCGGCAGCGCATGGCGCACGCCGCCGCTCTGGGGCATCGGCCTGACCGCCACGGTCAATGGCAACAGCTTCTATCTGCATGACGGCCGCGCGCGGACGCTCGAAGAGGCGATCCTGTGGCATGGCGGCGAGGGCCAGAAGGCGCGCGACCGCTTTGCCGGCGCAGCTGCGGCCGACCGCGATGCGCTGATCAAATTCCTGGAGTCGCTCTGATGTTTAACCGACGTGCCGCCGCGCTTGCCCTTCCTTTCTTGCTGGCCGCGGCCTTGCCGGCCCAGGCCGCGGTCAAAGCCTCCGATGTCATCGGCCGCGCGATCGACGGCTTCGTCCGCCCGGCCTACGCCAGCCTCGACGATCATGCCGGGACCCTGACCCACGCGATGCGCCAGCTCTGCAATGCGCCGTCCCAGCAAAATCTCGACGCGGCGCGTACCGAGTTTTCCGCCACAGTCGAAGCCTGGTCGGTGGCCGAGATCATCGCCTTCGGGCCCATTAAGGAAAACAACCGACTGGAGCGCATGCTGTACTGGCCGGACCGCAAGAGCATCGGATTGAGGCAGGTGCAGTCGACCCTCGTTGCCAAGGATCCATCCGCCGCCGATCCGGCGCAACTCGCGGGAAAGAGCGTTGCCATGCAGGGCCTCGGTGCATTGGAATATGTGCTGTTCGGCGATGGCGCCGAAACCCTTGCCAATAAGGACGATCCCTATCGCTGCGCCTACGGCGCGGCGGTGGCCAGCAACATCCAGGCGATGGCCGGCGAGGTCCGCGAAGCGTGGAGCAAGCCCGATGGTTTTGCCTCGCTTTGGGCCAATCCGGGGCCGAAGAACCCGCTCTATCGTGATGGCACCGAAGCGGTGACGGAACTGGTCGGCGTTTTTATCAATGAGCTGGAAATGATCCGCGACGTGCGGCTCAAGGGTTTTCTTGGCGCGAAGCCCGATGCTGACAAGCCGAAGCAGGCGATCTACTGGCGCTCGCAGAACACGCTGAATTCGCTGGCCGGAAATCTGTCCGGCATCGACAAGCTGTTTCAGGGCTCGAAGCTTGGCGATGCGCTGCCCGCCGATGCGCGGTGGATGGCCGAATCCATCCACATCCAGCTGACCAACGGCGTGGCGACGGCGAAGTCTGTTAGCGGCCCGATCGACAAGGCGCTCGCCGATCCGGCGCTACGCGACAAGCTCGAGCATCTCGCGCTGATCACCTCCAGCCTCTCGACCCTGATCGGCACCAGGATGACCGCCGAGTTTGGCCTGACCGCCGGCTTTTCGTCGCTGGATGGTGATTGACGCCGTGACGACGCCGCTCATCGATCGCCGCGACTTTCTGCGTGCCGCCGGCGCCGGCTTCGCCGCCGCGATGGCGCCGCGCGCCTGGGCGGAGACGCTTGCAACGGACGCCGTCTTCGCCACGGCCTTCGTCAGGCGCGACGGCAGCTTCGGCGCCGCCGTGCTCTCCGAGGCCGGCAAGATCCTGCACACGCTCGATCTGCCCGACCGTGGCCACGACGTCGCGTTCGATCCGGTGTCGAAACGCTCGATCGTCTTCGCCCGCCAGCCCGGCATCTTCGCGATGGTCTTCGACCACACCGGCCGCGAGAAGCCTTTGACCATCGCCAGCATCGCCGGCCGGCACTTCTTCGGTCACGGCGTGTTCTCGCCCGACGGCGCGCTGCTCTATGCAACGGAAAATGATTTCGACAACGCCACCGGCGTCGTCGGCGTCTATGACGCACGGGCGAAGTTCAGCCGCGCCGGCGAGTTCCCGACCTACGGCATGGGTCCGCACGAACTGCTGCTGCTCGCCGACGGCAGGACGCTCGCCATCGCCAATGGCGGCATCGAAACGCATCCGGATTTCGGCCGCGCCGAGCTCAACATCGCAACGATGAAGCCTTCCTACACGCTGGTCGACCGCATCACTGGCGACCTGATCGAAAAGCACGAATTGCCGCCGGCGCTGCATCAGCTGTCGATCCGTCACATGGACCGCGACCAGGCGGGCACCGTCTGGTTCGGCTGCCAATATCGCGGGCCGGCGATCGACCGGCCGGCGCTGGTCGGCCGCGCCGCGCGCGGCAAGGAGCTCCAGCTTTTGGAAATGCCGCAGGACGTGCTGTCGGGCTTCCGCAACTATATCGGCTCGGTTGCCGCCAATCCCGATGCCGGCACCGTCGCCGTGACCTCGCCGGAGGGTAATTCGCTGGCCGTCATCGATGCCGCCAGCGGACGTGTTGTCGCAACGAAGTCGCTGGTCGAAGTTTGCGGTCTCGCGCCGGACGGCGCCGACTTCATGGCAACGACCGGCGCTGGCGAGATCGTCGGCGGTGCGGGCGGGTCGCGCGCCGAACCTGACTATGTCTGGGACAACCACATGCTGCGCATCGCGGCTGCGGGCTGATCGCTGTCAAGGCCAGCTTCCTGATGTCGCGCTAAAGCCAAGCCGCATAACATTTATGCGGCGTGGCCCTTGCGGCGGCGGGCCATGCCGGGCACAGGGAATGTGTTTTGATCCAGGTGGTTAACCGGCCCTATGAAGCTGCTCGCCATCGACTGCGCCGCCAATCTCTGCGCCGCCTGCGTACACGACGCTGACGCTGGCATCGAGCTTGGCCGCCAGGTGCTCGACCTCGGCAAAGGGCATGCCGAGCATCTGATGGCCGTCATCGAGGCGGCATTGAAGGCCAGCGGGATCGGCTATCAAGGCTTGGACGCTGTAGCCGTCTCGATCGGCCCCGGTTCCTTCACCGGCCTGCGCGTCGGCGTCTCGACCGCGCGCGGCTTGGCCCTGGCGCTGAAAATCCCGGCTATCGGCGTGACGACGCTGGAAGCGTTGGCGGCGGAAGCCGCGAATGCCTTTCCCGGCCGTGCCGTGCTGGCGGCGCTCGACGCCGGCCGCGAGGAACTCCATGCGGCGCTTTTCGATGAAGCGTTAGTTCTGACTTACGGACCAACGGTGGCCACGCTTTCCCAAGCGACCGGAATGGCAGTCGATGCGAAAGCGGTCCTCACCGGCACCGCCGCGCCGCTGATCGCGGCGAGCGGACATGGTTTCGACACCGGGCCGGCCGTTGCCACAGCCGACATAGCGACCTATGCCCGACTGGCCGCCGCGAAAGGGCCAGGCGCAAAGCCGAAGCCGCTCTATCTGCGTGGCGCCGACGCCAAGCCGCAGGCCGGTTTCATTCTGCCAAGGCGGAGCCATGAATCCGGGAAGCCGGGTTCTGGAGAAGATCATGCACCAAAGGGAAAAAAATCCTGATGCGCATCCCTTTCTTTCAGCCGCGCCGCAGGGATTATGCGCTGGAGCCGCTGACGGTGGCCGACAGCGCCGCCGTTGCGGTGCTGCATCGCGAGGATTTCGTTCGCCCCTGGACCGATGGCGAGTTCGCGGCACTGCTCGAACAGGACACCGTGTTCGGTTACGCCGCGCGCGAGACCGGGCAGGGTGCGAAGCCGCCGGTCGGTTTCGTGCTGGCGCGGCTCGCGGCAGGCGAGGGCGAGATCCTTACGGTCGCGGTGGCTCGCGCCCATCGGCGCCAGGGGCTTGGCTGGCAATTGATCGATGCGGTGCTGCGCGAATTGCATGCGCAGCGCGCCGAGGCGCTGTTCCTCGAGGTCGACGAGACCAATACGCCGGCCATCGCGCTCTATCGCCGGCTGGGCTTCCGTCAGGTCGGCCAGCGTCCGAACTACTACCGGTCGACCGAGCACGGCCCGACCGGCGCGCTTGTCATGCGCCGCGATCTTCGCTAGCCAGACCGTGGGATAGGGCCGGAGCGAATGATCAAGAAATTGCGGATTTTCGTGGCGTTCGGCCTCGTCGCCGCCGGCACGCTGGTGCTGGCGCCGCTGCAGCTCCTGTCGATGAAGACGAGGCTTTGGCCGGAGACGGTCGTCCTCAAAATCTGGCACAGCATGATCCTCAAGGCGCTGGGCATGCGCGTGCACGTCAAAGGCGCGCTCTCGAAGCAGCGCCCCTTGCTCATCGCGGCCAACCACATCTCCTGGACCGACATCATGGTGCTCGGCTCCTTTGTCGATGTGAAGTTCATCGCCAGGGCCGACATGGAAGGCTGGCCGATGATCGGCATGCTGTCCAAGCTGCAGCGCACCGTCTTCATCGAGCGCGAGCGCAGGCGCACCTCCGGCGACCAGGCGAGCGAGATCGCCAGACGCATGGCCAAGGGCGATGCCATGGTGCTGTTCGCCGAGGGTTCGACCGGCGACGGCAATCTGGTGCTGCCGTTCAAGAGCACCTTGTTCGGCGCTGCCTCGATGGCGATTTCGGAAGGGGCGGCGGACCAGGTCTTCATCCAGCCGGTGGCGATCGCTTATACGCGCCTGCATGGCGTGCCGATGGGCCGCCGTCACCGGCCGATCGCCGCCTGGATCGGCGACCAGGATCTGATGCCGCATTTGAAGGGCTTGCTTGCCGAGGGCTCGCTCGATGCCGAAGTGCATTTCGGTGATCCGGTGCCCTTCTCCAAGGGTTCTAACCGCAAGGAAACGGCAAGATTGATGGAAGCGAGAGTGCGCGAGATGATGCAAGCTGCGCTCGCCGAGCCGCGTCCCAGTCGTCAGCGCATAGCTTGAAAAACGGACGCGCGGCGCCGTAGCCTGCCGGAATCGGCTGTTTTTTGTCGCGGAAAGGCGCTAGAAGCCGCCCGATGGAATTGAACACGATTGAAAGTCACGACATCGGCACCGCGCCTGAGCGCGAGCCGGTGCATGCCGGGGCGGCGAAAAAGGTCTTCGTCAAGACTTATGGCTGCCAGATGAATGTCTATGATTCCCAGCGTATGACCGATGCGCTGGCAGCCGACGGCTATGTCGCCACCGACGCCGTCGAAGACGCCGATCTGGTGCTGCTCAACACCTGCCACATCCGCGAGAAGGCAGCCGAAAAAGTCTATTCGGAGCTTGGCCGCATCCGCGACATGAAGGCCGAGCGCGCCGAGGCCGGCCGTGAGCTGCTGATCGGCGTCGCCGGCTGCGTGGCGCAGGCCGAAGGGGCGGAAATCATACGCCGTGCGCCGGCCGTCGATCTCGTCATCGGCCCTCAGACCTATCACCGGCTGCCCGACGTGCTGGCGAGGGTACGCGGCGGCGAGAAGATCGTCGAGACCGACTACGCCATTGAGGACAAATTCGAGCATCTGCCGCAGCCGAAGCGCGCCGAGCTGGCAAAGCGCGGCGTCACCGCTTTCCTTACCGTTCAGGAGGGCTGCGACAAGTTCTGCACCTTCTGCGTCGTGCCCTATACGCGCGGCTCCGAAGTCTCGCGGCCGGTGGCCCAGATCGTCGCCGAGGCCGAGCGCCTCGCCGAGGCTGGCGTGCGCGAGGTGACGCTGCTCGGTCAGAACGTCAACGCCTGGCACGGCGAGGGCGAAAACAGCGAGGAATGGGGCCTCGGCCGCCTGCTCTTCCGCCTGGCGAAAATTCCCGGCCTGGCGCGGCTGCGCTACACCACCAGCCATCCGCGCGACATGGATGATGAATTGATCGCCGCGCACCGTGACCTGCCGGCCTTGATGCCCTATCTGCATTTACCAGTGCAGTCTGGCTCCGACCGGATACTGAAGGCGATGAACCGCAGGCATACGGCACGCGATTATCTGGCCCTCATCGATCGCATCCGCGCCGCCCGCGGCGATATCGCCATGTCCGGCGACTTCATCGTCGGTTTCCCCGGCGAGACGGAAGCGGATTTCGAGGCAACGCTCGAACTGGTGCGCGAGGTGAATTACGCTTCGGCCTTCACGTTCAAATATTCGCCGCGTCCCGGCACGCCGGGCGCCGAGATGGACGGCCATGTGTCGGAAGCCGTGAAGGACGAGCGGCTGCAGCGCCTGCAGGCGCTGGTCAACGAGCAGCAGAAGGCATTCATCGCCAGCCTGGTCGGCCGCACCGTCAGCACGCTGATCGAGAAGCCCGGCCGCCATGCCGGTCAGATCGTCGGCCGCTCGCCCTGGCTGCAGCCTGTTATTGTTGACGACAAGGCCGGCGGAATCGGTGACATTATCGACGTACGAATCACGAAGACAGGTCCCAACAGCCTGTTCGCCGAGTTGGCCTGATGCATGTCGCCCAAAAAGTGCTGGCGGTTTCGGGACAACGACATGCATAGCCACAAGCCTCGGCAGATGAGGAGAGACGGTTGAGCGCTGCTGAACTGAAGAATCCGCCCCAGAACCAGGCATCCGGGGCCTCCGACATGGCGCACATCGTACTGACCTTCGACAACAACAAGCTTGCCAGCGCCCTATACGGCCAGTTCGACGAGAATCTGGCCCGTCTCGAGCAGAAGCTCGGCGTCGATATCCGTTCGCGCGGTAACCAGCTTGCGATCAAGGGCACAGCTTCGGCCGCCGAGCAGGCGCGCCGCGCGCTCGACACGCTCTACGGCATTCTGCAGAAGGGCGTCGATATCGGCCAGTCCGACGTCGACGGCGCCGTGCGCATGGCGATCGCCGCCGACGACCAGCTGACGCTGCCCACCATGGAGCGCAAGGGCAAGGTTTCGGCCGCCCAGATTGCCACGCGCAAGCGCACGATCTATGCCCGCTCGCTCAACCAGGACGCCTATATGCGCGCGCTGGAGCGCTCCGAAATGGTCTTCGGCATCGGCCCGGCCGGCACCGGCAAGACCTATCTGGCGGTGGCCCATGCGGCGATGCTGCTCGAGCGCGGCATGGTCGAGCGCATCGTGCTGTCGCGCCCGGCGGTCGAAGCCGGCGAGCGGCTCGGCTTCCTGCCCGGCGACATGAAGGAGAAGGTCGACCCTTATCTGCGGCCCCTCTACGACGCGCTATACGACATGATGCCGGCCGACAAGGTCGAGCGGGCGATCGCCGCCGAGGTCATCGAGATCGCGCCTTTAGCCTTCATGCGCGGCCGCACGCTGGCGCATGCCGCGGTGATCCTCGACGAGGCGCAGAACACCACGCCGATGCAGATGAAGATGTTCCTCACCCGTCTCGGCGAGAACTCGCGCATGATCGTCACCGGCGATCCGACCCAGATCGACCTGCCGCCCAACACCAAGTCGGGCCTGGTCGAGGCGCTGCGCATCCTCGACGGCGTGCCGGGCATAGTCACGGTCCGCTTCAACGAGGGCGATGTCGTGCGCCATCCACTGGTTGCCGAGATCGTCAAGGCCTATGACCGGGACGGCAAGTTCGCCAGGGGCCTCGGCGCCGAGAGCTGATCCAAGCCCCATGGCTGAAAATCCGGGATCCAGCGGCAAGACGCCGGTCGACATCGATATTTTCGTCGAGGCCGGCGACTGGCCCCCTGAGGCCGAGCTGGCGCACCTGGTCGATCAGGCCGTCGCTGCCGCCTTTGCCGAAACCGGCGCGAGCGGCGCTTCGGAGCTCAGCGTCGTTTTTTCCGACGACGCCCATATCCGCACTCTCAACGCCGAATGGCGCGGCAAGGACAAGCCGACCAACGTGCTGTCTTTCCCAGCTTTTTCCGTTCCGAAAGGCGCCGAGCTGCCGCCGATGTTGGGCGACATCGTGCTTGCTTCCGAGACCGTTGCGCGTGAGGCCGCACTGGAAGACAAGCCGCTGGCGAACCATATCACCCATCTCGTCATCCATGGCCTGCTGCATCTTCTGGGCCATGATCACGAGACCGACGCCGAGGCCGAGGAGATGGAAGCGATCGAGCGCGCGGCGCTTGCGAGGCTTGCCATTCCCGATCCCTACGCGTAACAAAAAAGACCAATTGACCTGATGGCGATGAACGATAAACCAGAAACTGCCGCCCGTCCGGACGCCGGCAGTGCGGCCAAGCCTTCCGAAAAATCGGAAGAGGGCTCCAGTCCGAGTATTCCGACCGGCAGCGTGGCCGCCGAGCCTCCGCATGCCGGTCCTTCTCTCTTCGATCGCGTGCTAGGCCTGTTCAGGCACCGCAACGGCACCAACCTGCGCGAGGAGATCGCCGACGCGCTGGCCGAGACGGCCACCGATGCCGAATCCTTCTCGCCCGGCGAACGTGCGATGCTCAACAACATCCTGCGGCTGCGCGAAGTGCGCGTCGAGGACGTCATGGTGCCGCGTGCCGATATCGAGGCAGTCGAGATCACCACCTCGCTTGGCGATCTGCTTGGCCTCTTCGAACAGTCCGGTCATTCCCGCATGCCGGTCTATTCCGAAACGCTCGACGATCCGCGCGGCATGGTCCACATACGCGACGTTCTTGCCCACATCACCAAGGTCGCCCGCGTCAAGAAGGGCCGCGCGAACAGGAAGGCCCAGGCGCCGACCATTCTCGATCTGGCCCAGGTCGATCTCGCCCGCACCATCGGCGATCTCGACCTGATCCGGCCGGTGCTGTTCGTGCCGCCATCGATGCTTGCTTCCGACCTGATGGGGCGCATGCAGACGACGCGCACCCAGATGGCGCTGGTCATCGACGAGTATGGCGGCACCGATGGCCTCGCCTCGCTCGAGGACATCGTCGAGATGGTGGTCGGCGACATCGAGGACGAGCACGACGACGACGAGCCGATGATCACCCGGATCGGAGAGGGCGTGTTCGTGGTCGACGGCAAGGCCGAGATCGACGAGGTCGCCAAGATGATCGGCGAGGATTTCGCCGCGGGCGAGCACGGTGAATATGTCGACACGATCGGCGGCATGATCTTCAACACGCTCGGCCGGGTTCCGGCCCGTGGCGAAGTGGTGCAGGCCATACCGGGCTTCGAATTCCACGTGCTCGACGCCGATCCGCGCCGCGTCAAGCGGGTGCGCATCGTGCAGAGCCCGAAGGGCGAACGGCAGCGCCGCCGCGCGGCGCGCACCGAGCAGGCCTGATATTCGCTCATGCGATCGATGACCACACAGACCGTGCGCATTGTGCCCAAAGAGGAGGCCGAGCGACTGAGCGGCCTCAGCATTGAAGGGTGGCACCGTTAGCGCGACCGTGAATTTGGTTGCGCTTACTCGTGTTTGGAGCATCCGGCTCGGCCTGTTAAATCTCTGGCTGCCTGATTCGCGCGACTTGGAAAGTTGAATGCAGCGCTTTGCCGGCCGGATAATTCTGCTGTGGGGGTGGCGGCGGTCGCTGGTAGCGTTTGTCGCGGGAGCGCTCGCGGTTCTCGCCCAGGCGCCTTACGATTTCTTCGCCGTCTGTTTCGTCTCGTTTCCGGTGCTTGTCTGGCTGCTCGACGGCGCCACCGGTGAAGCCTCCGACGGCTGGCTGCGTCGCCTTCGCCCGGCTTTCGCCATCGGATGGTGGTTCGGCTTCGGCTATTTCCTCGCCGGCCTCTGGTGGATCGGCCAGGCCCTTCTTGTCGAGGCCGACAGCTTCGCCTGGGCGCTGCCCTTCGCCGTCGTCGGCATCCCCTTTGGGCTCGCCTTCTTCTATGGTTTTGCGACGCTCGTGGCGCGGCTTTGCTGGAGCAGTGATATCGGCCGCATCGCCGCACTTGCCTTCGGCTTCGGCCTTGCGGAATGGCTGCGCGATTTCCTGTTCACCGGCTTTCCCTGGAATGCCGTCGGCTATGCCGCAATGCCGGTGCCCCTCCTGATGCAAAGCGTGTCGGTGACGGGCATGATCGGCATGAACGCGCTCGCCGTTTTTGTCTTTTCCCTGCCGGCGCTTGTCGCGGCGCGCCGGCATCTCAGGCTGGGCTTGGCCTTGTTCGTCGCTCTCGTTGCCGCTCACGTCGGCTTCGGCTATTTCAGGCTTGCCGTCCCAGCCCCGCCGGCCACCCGCTCGATCGACGTGCGCATCGTTCAGCCCGCCGTCGACCTCACCGAGAAATGGGATGCCTCGGTGCGCGACCGCATCTTCGCCACGCTGATGGGGATTTCGGCGAAGGCACCGGAGCAAGGCCATGCCAAGCCGCAACTGATCCTGTGGCCGGAAACGTCCGTGCCGTTCCTGTTCACGGAGCGTCCGGACGCGCTGACGGCCTTGGGCGATATGCTGGGCGACGGCCAGATGCTGATCGCCGGCGTGGTGCGCGAGGAGGGTGGCGCAGGCAATGCCGGCAGCCGTTATTACAACTCCGTGGTGGCGATCAACGACAAGGGCGAGATCGTCGATGCTGTCGACAAGGTGCATCTGGTGCCGTTCGGCGAATATCTGCCTTTTGCCGGCCTGTTCGAGCGTTTCGGCATAGGCCAGCTCGTTGCCGGACCGATGAATTTCGCCGCCGGCAACGAACGCCATCCGATCGCGGTGCCGAACGGCCTGCGCGCGGTTCCGTTCATCTGTTACGAGGTCATCTTTCCTGACCTCGTTGCAATCGATGCAGCGTCATCCGAGCTTATTGTGAACGTCACCAACGACGCCTGGTTTGGCGACACGCCAGGCCCTTACCAGCACTTCAGGCAGGCGCAGATTCGTGCGGTGGAGAATGGAGTGCCTTTGTTGCGTGCGGCCAACAACGGCATCTCCGCCGTTGTCGATTCGCGTGGGCGCATCGTCGATGCCCTGGCAGTCGATGCGCGCGGCGCCATCGACGCCCATGTGCCGGTTTCCGGGCGCGCCCTGCTAACCGCCGATCAGCGGCGAATTAACGGATTGCTGATCATGTTGCTGTTTGCCCTCGCGGCCCTCACATTGAATGTAAGGCAGCGGCTACGGGTGAATTGACAGTCGGCACATTAGAAACTCATACTGTAACGCCTAAAATTTCTCGAAGTCGGTTGGAGGGGTCTGTTGGGGCAGGTGGCTCCGGTTTCGTTTGGGCGGCAAAAATAGAAAAAGCCGGAAAAATTCGGCGAGGAAAAAATGACAGAAGAGAACAAGAAGAAGCCGAATCCGATCGACATTCATGTCGGCAGTCGTATTCGGCTGCGTCGCAATATGCTTGGAATGAGCCAGGAAAAGCTGGGTGAAAATCTCGGCATCACGTTTCAGCAGATACAGAAGTACGAAAAGGGGACCAACAGGGTCGGCGCCAGCCGCCTGCAGGCAATCGCCTCCATCCTGAGCGTCCCTGTCGCCTTCTTCTTCGAGGACGCCCCCGGTCAGGAGGCGGTCACCGGCAATCGGGGATTTGCCGAGGATGCCTCGATGACTTTCGCGATCGAATTCTGCGGCAGCCCGGAAGGGCTTCAGCTCAATCGTGCCTTCGTCAAGATTCCCGACGTCAAGGTGCGGCGCCGGATTATCGATCTTGTGAAGTCCCTTTCGCCGGACGACGCCGAGTGAATCCAGGCTCATGTCGCCGGCGGTACCCTGCCGCCGGTGGCACAAGTTGATTGTGCCGATAGTCATGCCAGATCTGTCGCGCCGCTTGACGAGCGGCGCCCGGCACCGCTAACACGTGGCGCGCCAAAAACGGCAGCCTTGCCGATCCTTTTCAAGAGGGGACACCCGTGACGCGGCAGAACTATCTCTTCACCTCGGAATCCGTCTCCGAAGGCCATCCCGACAAAGTCTGTGACCGTATCTCCGACGAGATCGTCGATCTCGTCTATCGCGAGGCCAGGAAGACGGGCATGGACCCGTGGAAGGTGCGCGTTGCCTGCGAGACGCTGGCCACCACCAACCGCGTCGTCATCGCCGGCGAGGTCAGGGTTCCCGAGACGCTGCTGAAGAAGGACAAGGCAGGCAACATCCTCAAGGATGCGGCGGGCCACCCGGTCGTCAATCCGACCAAGTTCAAATCGGTCGCCCGCAAGGCCATCCGTGAGATCGGCTACGAGCAAGCCGGCTTCCATTGGAGGACGGCCAAGATCGAGGTGCTGCTGCACGGCCAGTCGCCGGACATTGGCCAGGGCGTCGACAATGCCGCCGACCGCCAGGGCGAGGAAGGCGCGGGCGACCAGGGCATCATGTTCGGCTATGCTTGCCGCGAGACGCCGGACCTGATGCCGGCGCCGATCTACTACAGTCACAAGATCCTCGAATTGCTTGCCGCCGCGCGCCACGAAGGCAACGGCGAGGCCGCCAAGCTCGGCCCGGACGCCAAGAGCCAGGTCACCGTGCGCTATGCCAACGGCAAGGCGGCGGAAGTGACGCAGATCGTGCTTTCCACCCAGCACCTCGACTCGAGCTGGGATTCGAAGAAGGTCCGCAATGTCGTCGAGCCTTACGTCCGCGAGGCGCTTGGCGAACTCAAGGTCGCCGACGACTGCAACTGGTACATCAACCCGACCGGCAAGTTCGTGATCGGCGGGCCCGACGGCGATGCCGGCCTCACCGGCCGCAAGATCATCGTCGATACCTATGGCGGTGCTGCGCCCCATGGCGGCGGCGCCTTCTCCGGCAAGGATACCACCAAGGTCGACCGTTCGGCTGCTTATGCGGCGCGCTATCTCGCCAAGAACGTGGTAGCGGCCAAGCTCGCCGACCGCTGCACCATCCAGCTTTCCTACGCCATCGGCGTCGCCCAGCCCCTGTCGGTCTATGTTGACCTGCACGGCACCGGCAGGGTCGACGAGGCCAGGCTCGAGGAGGCGCTGCGCAAGGTGATGGACCTCTCGCCTTCCGGCATCCGCCGTCATCTCGACCTCAACAAGCCGATCTACGCGAAAACCTCGTCCTATGGCCATTTCGGCCGCAAGGCCGGCCGGGACGGTTCCTTCTCCTGGGAGAAGACGGACCTTGCCAAGGCGCTCAAGGACGCGGTTGCCGATGCGATTGCCGCCTGACGGCGTCGCCAGACCTGTTCATGGAGCCAACCGACAGGCCAAGCCGCGCGACCGAAGGATTTTTCGGCCGCCGGCACGGCAAGACCATTCGTCCGCAGCAGGCCGAGGCGCTTGAACGTGGCTTGCGCGCCTATCGCCTCGACCTGACGGCGGAGGCACCCGCGGACCTTGGAACGCTGTTCAAGGCGGACGTTTCAGCCTGTCGGCTCGAGATCGGCTTCGGCGGCGGCGAACATCTTCTGCATCGCGCGACGGAGGCTCCGGCGACCGGTTTCATCGGCGTCGAGCCCTTCGTCAACGGCATGGCCAAGATGATGACGGCGCTCGACAAGCGCCCGCTCGCCAATCTGAGAGTCTATGACGACGACGCCACGCGTCTGCTCGATTGGCTGCCGCCAGCCTCGCTCGACGGCATCGACCTGCTTTATCCGGATCCCTGGCCGAAGAAGAAGCACTGGAAGCGGCGCTTTGTCAGCCCCGCCAATCTCGACCGGTTGGCCCGGGTGCTGAAGCCGGGCGGGAGATTCCGCTTCGCCTCCGATATCGACAGCTATGTGAACTGGACGCTGCTCGCCTGCAGCGCCAATGGCAGTTTCGCCTGGCAGGCAAACGAGGCTGCCGACTGGCACACGCCCTATGAGGGCTGGCCCGGCACCCGCTACGAGGCAAAGGCCCTTCGCGCGGGAAGGCGGCCCGCCTATCTGACCTTTATCCGGAAGTAGGCCGGACGCTATCGAGCACTAACTTCCCAGGGACCGGTAACCAGCCGCTCAGCAGCGGGGGGACCGCCTGCCAAAGCGGTCTTCCGGTCGCAGAGAACTCGGCTTGCGGCCGGCTTGGACGTATTGCAGTTCGCGCTACATGCTGCCATATTAACGGCAGGGAGATTAACTATGGCCGCCACGGTGGAACGTAAGGAATACCCGATCTCGATGCGCCTGCCGGAGGCCGACGTGGCGATCATTGATCGTGCCGCCGCTCTCCGCGGCCGGTCCCGCACGGATTTCGTGCGCGATGCTGCCGTGCGCGCGGCCGAAGATGTGTTGATGGACAGCCGCCTTATCCGCATGAGCCCGGAAGGCTTCGCGGAGTTTATCGAGGTTCTGTCAGCCCCGGTCGCTCCGGTTCCCGACATGGTGGAATTGGCAAAGCGGCCCGCGCCCTGGGAAGCCGGTTACGCAGCAAAGCGCTAGGCCGTGGCCTTATCGGCTCCCGAACCGCTTGGCGCAGCTCACGACGTTTCCGGGTTTTCCTGCGGGAAACCTACACTTGATCACTGGCTGAAAACGCGCGCGCTCTCCAATCAGGAGAAAGGCTTCACGGCCGTTCTCGTTGTCCACGAGGCCGGCCGAGTGGTCGGATATTATGCCTTGGCGCCGACGGCTGTGGTGCCGTCGATCTTGCCCCGGTCGATTCGCACAGGGCAACCGCCCGATCCGGTGCCCTGTCTTCTCCTTGGCCAGCTTGCGACCGATACAGAATGGGCTGGGCGCGGTGTCGGCACTGGCTTGCTGAAGCACGCGCTCCAGCGCTGCGTTGAGGCTGCAGATCTGATTGGAGGACGTGCGCTCATGGTCAATGCAATCGACGGGGAGGCGGCGCAATTCTGGCAAAGACGGGGATTTCTGCCGACGAAGGACGATCCGCTTGTCTTGTTCCGTTCGATTGCTGCAATCGCTGCGTCGCTCGTAGAAGCCCAGAAGTAGGGGCGAGGGCTGCCTCTCGAAGAAGCCGCGACCGCCAACGAATTCTGCGCCTCGAGGCTTAAGCTCGAACTCAGCTATTGTCCGTTTCTTCCGTGGGCGGCCTAAAAGCGGCCGAGCTTGTCGAAGGCGGCCAGGTCGATGCCGAGTTTCTTCAGGTCGCTGCGGCGCGGCTTGCGGTTCGCCTCGACGGCCCGCGATGCGGCAGCCGCGCTGCCGAACGTGCCAAGAAAATCGCCAATCACAAAAATAATCCACGGTCCATGACAAATACCTTCGCGCGCCAGTGCGCCCGACCTTTCTTTCTGCACCGCAACATAGATGGGTGTCGGCAGGCGAAGGTTACAGAGGCGCCGGCGCATGGCTGCCATGCTCGGCACGCAACGCTGCTACCGTCGGGGCTTCCGATGCATCGTCAGGCTTGAAACGCCGGGCGGGATCGTTTATATCAGCCTCAAATTCTTGGTCGGTATGACGAAGAGTGGGTCCACCCGGTCCCGCTCTTTTTTGTTACCTGCCGGCCGGAGCGACAAGGCGACAGGAAACTTATGACCGCAGCGGCAAGCGAGGCCGACGACCGTATCATCCGCGAAAGCGGTATCGATGCGCGCATTGCGCTGATCATACAGCCGGTGCTGAAGGCCATCGGCTTCCGCCTCGTGCGGGTGCAACTGACCGGCCAGAACGGGCTGACGCTGCAAATCATGGCCGAGCGCGACGACGGCACCATGACCGTCGAGGATTGCGAAGAGGTCAGCCGCGCGGTTTCGCCCGCGCTCGATGTCGAAGATCCGATCGAAAAGGCGTATCATCTCGAAGTCTCGTCGCCGGGCATCGACCGGCCGCTGGTGCGCAAATCGGATTTCACCACCTGGACCGGCCATCTGGTCAAGATGGAGACGTCGGTCCTCATCGGCGACCGCAAGCGCTTCAAAGGCAAGATCGCCGAGGCGGACTCCGACGGCATCTTGCTGGAGCGCGACAAGGCGGCCTATGGCGAAGAGCCGACGGTGCGCGTGCCCTATGACGCGATTGCCGAGGCGCGTCTGGTGCTGACCGACGATCTTATTCGCGAGGCCCTGTCGAAGGACAACAGGGCCCGCAAGGAAGCAAAAAAACGCCGAGGCGAAGCGGAAGAAGATGCAGTCGCCGGCGAAGAAAGCGAAACCGAACAGGAAAGTTGATCGAGCTTCAGGGCCGATGCCCGGAGCGAAGTCGGGAGAAAGACAATGGTTGTAAGCGCCAACAGGCTCGAACTGCTGCAGATCGCCGATGCGGTCGCGCGTGAAAAGTCGATCGATAAGCAGATCGTCATCGCGGCGATGGCCGATGCGATCCAGAAAGCGGCGCGTTCGCGTTATGGGCAGGAAACCAATATCCGTGCCGACATCAATCCCAATACGGGCGAGATGAAGCTGCAGCGGCTGATGGAAGTGGTCGAGAAGGTCGAGGATTACGCGACGCAGATCGCCCTTTCCACGGCGCGCGAGCGCAATCCCGACGCCCAGCTCGGCGACTTCATCGCCGAACAACTGCCGCCGATGGATTTCGGCCGCATCGCCGCGCAGTCGGCCAAGCAGGTCATCGTCCAGAAGGTGCGCGAGGCCGAGCGCGATCGTCAGTATGACGAGTACAAGGACCGCATCGGCGAGATCGTCAACGGCACCGTCAAACGCGTCGAATATGGCAACGTCATCGTCGACCTCGGCCGCGGCGAGGCGATCATCCGGCGCGACGAGCTGATCCCGCGCGAGAACTACAAATATGGCGACCGCGTCCGCGCCTATGTCTACGACGTGCGCCGCGAGCAGCGCGGCCCGCAAATCTTCCTGTCGCGCACGCATCCGCAGTTCATGGCCAAGCTCTTCACCATGGAAGTACCGGAAATCTACGACGGCATCATCGAGATCAAGTCGGTCGCCCGCGATCCGGGCTCGCGCGCCAAGATCGCCGTCATCTCGCGGGATTCCTCCATCGATCCGGTCGGCGCCTGCGTCGGCATGCGCGGCAGCCGCGTCCAGGCGGTGGTCGGCGAATTGCAGGGCGAGAAGATCGATATCATTCCGTGGTCGCCTTCGGCCGCTTCCTTCATCGTCAATGCGCTGCAGCCGGCGGAAGTCGCCAAGGTGGTGCTCGACGAGGATGCGGAGCGCATCGAGGTGGTCGTGCCGGACGACCAGCTGTCGCTGGCCATCGGCCGCCGCGGCCAGAATGTTCGTCTTGCCTCGCAGCTCACCGGCTGGGACATCGACATCCTGACCGAGCAGGAAGAGAGCGAGCGCCGCCAGAAGGAATTCGTCGAGCGTTCGGCCCTCTTCATGGAAGCCCTCGATGTCGACGAGATGGTCGGCCAGGTGCTTGCCTCGGAAGGCTTCACCAGCGTCGAGGAAGTCGCCTATGTCGATTCTGGCGAAATCTCCTCGATCGACGGCTTCGACGAGGACACCGCTTCGGAAATCCAGTCGCGCGCCCGCGAATATCTGGAGACGATCGAGGCCGAGCACGACGAGAAGCGCAAGGCGCTCGGCGTCGAGGACGAGCTGCGCGAGATCCCCGGCATCACCACGGCCATGATGGTGACCCTCGGCGAGGACGGCGTGAAGACGATCGAGGACTTCGCCGGCTATGCCGCCGACGACCTGATCGGCTGGAAGGAACGCAAGGACGGCGAAACCAAGGTCTATCCCGGTGTGCTCGCCGATCACGGCGTCTCGCGCGCCGATGCCGAGCAGATGGTGCTGACCGCTCGCAAGAAGGCCGGCTGGATTTCCGAGGAAGAACTGGCCGCTGAGGAAGCGGCCGGTGAAACCGTCGGTGCGTGAGGTGACCACCAATCGCAAAACCCGTGGACGACATGAACGATCGCACTTGCATCGTCACGCGCAGGCAGGCCGAAGCGGATGAACTGATCCGCTTCGTCGTCGGCCCGGATTCGGCCGTCGTTCCGGACATCAAGCGAAATCTGCCCGGCCGCGGTTGCTGGGTCACCGCCGATCGCCTACATATCGACAAGGCAGCGGCGAAGAACCTGTTTGCCCGCGCTTTCAAGGCGCAGGTCACCGTTCCAGCCGAACTCGGCGACATGGTCGACGGGCTGCTTTCCAGATCCGCCCTGGGCATGTTGGGTCTTGCTCGCAAGGCCGGAGCGGTCGTACTGGGCGCCGCCAAGGTAGAGGCTGCCGTGCGCGACGGGCAGGCGCTCTTCGTGCTGCACGCGAGGGAAGCCTCGGACGACGGCGTGCGCAAGATCAGTCAGGCGCGGCGGGCAACCGTTCATCTCGGCGGCCCCGCTACACCGGCCTACAAACTTTTCCCCGAAGCCGAGTTGAGCTTGGCATTGGGGGGTACAAATGTGATACATGCTGCCGTCCTCGCGCAGGATGCGGGTAAGGCGGTTGAGAAGCGCATGGTTGCGCTCGACCGTTATCGGGGCGGAACCCCGGACGATTTGGCAATGCTTGCGGCCGTTGCTGACGATGATGATGCCGCAGAGGATATGGAATGAGCGATACGAAATCGGGCGACGACAAGACGTTGAGCGTTACGCCGAAGAAGACCTTGACGCTGAAGCGCCCTGGCCTCGAGCAGGGCACCGTGCGCCAGAATTTCTCGCACGGACGCACCAAGTCGGTCGTGGTCGAGACCAAGAAGCGCAAGTTCTCGCTGCCCGGCGACAAGCCGGAGCCGGTGGCGCCGTCCGTCTTCACCCCGAAGCCCGCAGCCGCGGCACCCGCGCCTGCCGTGCCGGAAGCGCCAAAGGCGCCGCCGCAGCCGGAACGCTCCGGCATGGTGCTGAACGAATTGTCGCGCGGCGAGATGGAAGCGCGCCGCAGGGCGCTCGAAGGCTCCAAGGCACGTGAGATCGAGGATCGTCAGCGCGCCCAGGAAGAGGCCAAGCGCCGCGCCGAGGAGGAAGAGCGCCGCAAGCGCGAGCGTGAGGAGTCCGCCCGCCGTCAGGCCGAGGAAGAGGCACGTCTGCAAACCGAGGCCGAGTCCCGCCGCCGCGCCGAGGAAGAAGCGCGCCGCCGCGCCCCGCAAGCCGCCGAACTGGCCACGGCCGACGAGGAAGAGGAGGTCAAGCCGCGGCGCCCTGGTGGTGCCGGCGCCGGAGCGCCTGTGCGCCGTCTGGTCACGCCGGAAGTCGCGCGGCCGGCCAAGCCGACCAAGGGCGAGGAAGACCGTCGCCGCGGCAAGCTGACGCTGAACACCGCGCTGTCGGATGAAGATGCGCGCGGCCGCTCGCTGTCGTCGATGCGCCGCCGCCAGGAAAAATTCAAGCGCGCGATGCACAACGAGCCGCGCGAGAAAGTCATGCGCGAAGTGATCCTGCCCGAAACCATCACCATCCAGGAACTGGCGCAGCGCATGTCCGAGCGCGCCGTGGACGTGGTCAAGTTCTTCATGAAGCAGGGCCAGATCTTGAAGCCGGGCGACGTCATCGACGCCGATACGGCCGAGCTGGTCGCTTCCGAGTTCGGCCATACGGTCCGCCGCGTCGCCGAGTCCGACATCGAGGAAGGCCTGTTCAACATCGCCGACCGCCCGGAAGACCTGGTGTCGCGTCCGCCCGTGGTGACCATCATGGGCCATGTCGACCACGGCAAGACCTCGCTGCTCGACGCCATCCGCAACGCCAATGTCGTCTCAGGCGAGGCCGGCGGCATCACCCAGCATATCGGCGCCTACCAGATCGAGAAGAACGGTCAGAAGATCACCTTCATCGACACGCCCGGCCACGCCGCCTTCACGGCGATGCGCGCTCGCGGCGCCCAGGTGACCGACATCGCCGTGCTGGTGGTGGCGGCCGACGACAGCGTCATGCCCCAGACGATCGAATCGATCAATCACGCCAAGGCGGCCGGCGTGCCGATCATCGTGGCGATCAACAAAATCGACAAGCGCGACGCCGACCCGCAGAAGGTGCGCACTGAACTGCTGCGCCACGAAGTGTTCGTGGAATCGATGGGCGGTGAGGTGCTGGACGTCGAGGTTTCGGCGACCAAGGGCACCAATCTCGACAAGCTGCTGGAAGCGATTCTGCTGCAAGCCGAAGTCCTCGACCTCAAGGCCAATCCCGACCGCACCGCCGAAGGCGCGGTCATCGAGGCGCAGCTGGACAAGGGCCGCGGTCCGGTCGCCACCGTGCTGGTGCAGACTGGCACGCTGATGCCCGGCGACATCATCGTCGCCGGCAACGAATGGGGCCGTGTCCGCGCGCTGGTCAACGATCGCGGCGAGCATGTGCCGGAAGCGCCGCCGGCAATGCCGGTCGAGGTGCTCGGCCTCCAGGGCACGCCGCAGGCAGGCGACCGCTTCGCGGTCGTCAACAACGAGGCGCGTGCGCGTGAGATCACCGAGTATCGCCAGCGCCTGGCGCGCGAGAAGGCGGTGGCCAAGCATGCCGGCCAGCGCGGCTCGCTCGAGCAGATGATGTCGCAGTTGCAAGCGAGCGGGCTGAAGGAGTTTCCGCTGGTCATCAAGGGCGACGTGCAGGGCTCGATCGAGGCGATCAACGCTGCGCTCGAAAAGCTCGGCAACGACGAGGTCAGGGTACGGATCGTCCATTCGGGTGCCGGCGGCATCACAGAAACCGACGTCTCGCTTGCCGAGACCTCGGGCGCTGCGATCATCGGCTTCAACGTCCGCGCCAATGCGCAGGCGCGCACGGCTGCTGCCGCTGCCGGCATCGAGATCCGCTACTATTCGATCATCTACAACCTCGTCGATGACGTTAAGGCAGCTCTTTCCGGCATGCTCTCGCCCGAGC